>JAIBJH010000095.1 GCA_020029455.1 Hyphomicrobiales bacterium | reverse complement strand
AGAGTCGCGGCGATGAGAGCATTGTCGCCGAAACCAAGGGTGATGGTTCTTCCGTTTGAAAACGGGGGCGAGATCCTGGCGCATCGGACGAGCAGGTAGAATCACCTGCGAAGTGAAAGATGCGCCAGGTTCAATGGGCTGGCGCAACTTTTCGCCCTCAACCGCTGCGCACCTGAGGGCTCGTTGCGCTAGCAACCGGCGGTCAATTGAAGCGCGGCTGCCTATCGGAAGCTTTTCAGGCCCATGGCATCGGCATAGGCCAGGCATTCTTGCCATGGCCTGATGGACGATGAAGTAGTGGCGGAGTGCAGCGAGGTTGCGGCGGCGGCGTTTGCCAGGGCGAGACAATCGCCGAGCGGCCAACCCTCGTGAACCCCGAGAAGGAAGCCGGCATAAAAAGCATCGCCAGCGCCCACCGTGCCGACGATGTCCTTCTGCGGCACGTTGACAGCTGGGGCATGGACCCATTCACCTGAGCGGGTCAAGGCTACTGCGCCATCGGGATGATGGACAGCGGCAACCTGAACAACGCCCATATCCAGCAGCCTGTCGCAGGCCCGTTCCGCCGCACGCCAATCGAGGTGCGGGCCATCGGTAACGGCAAAGCTCGTCACGCCTTCCGCCTCATGGTCATTGACCACGCAGATATCCACTTGAGGGAGGATGGGCGGCACAAGCGCGGCCAAAATTCGCTGCTCGAGCGGCACCAGTTCCAGAGCCGTGAGATAGTCCCTTTCCTTTGCCTCGCGCAACACGCCCGCCCAGTGGTCGCCCTCATCCATGGCCTTGGCGATGCCGGGTGAGCCCAGATAGAAAATCTTTGCATTGCGATCACGCGGCAGGAGCAGGCCGGGCGTCAGGCTAGCATTGACGCCGGGCTTGTGAAAGAAAGTGCGCTTGCCATTGGCAATGGTGGTCATCACCTGGGTGTTGCTGGTGAAGGAGTTAGGCTTCCGGACCAGATGGGCGGAAGTGAGACCTTGTGCCTTGCTTTCGCCGATGAAGATGTCGGCATAGGCGTCATCACCAACCACACCCTGCAGGGTCACGGGAAAGGGAGCCTTGAGCTTTTTCAGGCCGGCCGCGGCATTTTGTGGTGGGCCGCCTGCGCCATATTCGGTGCGTTCGATGAAGGCAACGCTCTCCTGCTCGGGCCAATGGTCCACCATGTGGACGATGTCGAGGATCACCGTCCCCGATAGCACGATGCCTGAGCGTGTCACCGTCCATAACCTTCAAGAACGGGCTCGGTGATCTGCTGGTCATCGTCCAGCGTGCGCACTGCCCGCAAATTCTTCTTGGCGAGAGTGGCGTGATAGGATTTCACGGCTTCCTCCGGTGTCAAGTCGCGTGCGATTACACGCGGAAAGAGGGCAAGCAGATCAAGCGGGCTTTCCGCTAGCTTGATCTTGCGGCCGAAAAGGGCAATGCGGGCGCCGGATTTTTCGCCCTGGTGCAGGAGCTCGAAAGTGTCGCGCGTGGTGCCACCGGAGCCGCCAAGGATGCCGACCACCAGTTCGGGATCATAGTCCGCAAGTTCTTCCATCCAGCGCCTGCCATTGAAGGGCATCTTGAGGAAGAGCGGACGGTCGGCCTTCGTCATGCCCGCCACGGTGCGCAGGATGTTGTCGTTCACAAAGGCAGGCACCTGGTCCGGCGAAAGGCCCTGGGGGGCGTTGGGATTGAAGACTTCGAGAAAGTGGCGAAACCTGTTCTTCGCGGCATCGATGCGGAAGTCGTTGTAGGCAAGCAAGGATTTGTAATCGTGATCAAGGTCATTATTGAAAGTCACCGAATAGAGGCCAAGATCGGCGAATTTCCGGCAATGGGCCAAATTGGCGGTGCGAAAGGGCCGGGACATTTCTTTTGCATAGGAAGAATGCCGGGCGCGCCAGATGTCGGTGGCGTCATTGGCTCTGATTGCCGGCGTGACGTGGGATTTCTTGAAGATGCCCTTGGCGGTGACGGCTTCGAGCGAAGAGGCGGCGACCAGCATCACGTCAACGATACCGTGCTTCACCACCGCCACGATGGTTTGCCGGAATTCCAATACATTGGCCATGCCCTTCGAGGGATCGTTGGGATCACGGGGGCCGGGTGAGGAAACGCCCGCCGACATTTCCGGGTCCTTGGCATCGGCGATAATGAAATCGGAGGGCTTGTATTTTCCGGAGGTGATGCGCTTCAGCTTGGCGTCGAGGGATTTCATTCTTTTTTCCTTTGGCGCGCTTTCCGGCCACGTGCCAACACGTGGCCGACAAGAATTCGCGCCAAGTTAATTTGTTGGAGCAAATTCTTGTCGCCAAGACAATTTCGTCTTGGCGGAATTTGCTCTAGCGCTCTTATGTCTTTGACGGCTTGCCAAGGCAAGCGCCTGTCCACATAGTTCCACCATGAAAACGCTAATCCTGATCCCGGCTTTTGGCTGCGATGGCAGGCTCTATGGGCCGCAGATTGCGGCACTCAAGGGCCGCATTAACTGTATCACCCGCATCGGCAAGGGTGACCGCTATGAGGCGATGGTCGAGAACCTGCTGGCAGAGGCCCCTGAGCAATTTGCCGTTCTGGGCACATCCATGGGCGGAAGGCTAGCGCTGGAAGTCACCTTGGCCGCGCCGGAGCGAGTGGAGGCGCTCTGTGTTATCGGGGCAGCAGCAGGCGCGGTTGCAGACAAGGCTGCAGGCTTCAAGCGCTCGGAGCGCATCCGTTCGGGCGAAAAGGATGCGGTATTGCGCGAGATGGGCGACATCATCTCACACTTGGATGGTCCCAATGGCGAGGCAACGCGACAGGCTTTCATCGATATGGGACGTGACTTCGATACGGCCGAACTGGCGCGGCAGTCGGATGCCTTGGCACAGCGAACCGACAAGTGGGCGAGAGTTGGTGAAATCTCATGCCCGTCGTTGTTTCTCTGGGGCGCCAATGACCAGTTCAGCCCGGCTGCCGATGGTGCGCGGCTTGCCGAACTGGTGCAGGACGGAAGCTATATGGAATTGCCGGATTGCGGACATTTTCCGACACTGGAATATCCGGAGAAGGCGACAGAGGCCATTGTGGCCTGGCTGGAGGATGCCGGACTTATTTGAGGCTCAGGAGATATTCAGCGATGGCCTTGAGATCATCCTCGGGGAGCTTGGCGAGATTAGCCTGAACCTTGCCCATGCCGCCAGAGCTCATGTCCTCGTAACCCAGGATTTCGCCATTCTGGAAAGCCAGAACAAGGTCGGCGGCGTTCTTGTATTTGCCGCGCCCCACCAGATTGCGGATGGAAGGCACTTTGCCGTCGCCTTCGGGATGGGGCCCGCCAGCGAGAAAGCGTGACATGTCGGAGGTCATCAGCAGGCTGCGCGGCGTGTGGCATTCATTGCAGTGGCCGGGGCCGTTGACCAGATAGGCGCCACGGTTCCATGCAGCGCTTTGCGCGGGGTCTTCCTTGAATTTGCCGTCGTCAAAGCCGATCCATTTCCATGCGCCGAGCCCACGCCTGACAATTGGAAGGGCAAACACCTCGTGGGACGGTACAGCGTTCTTCATGGGCGCCAGCGTGGCGAGATAACCCTTAATGTCGAGGACGTCCTCCACCTTCATGCGGGCATAGGAGGTGTAGGGAAAAGCCGGGATCAGATGGCTGCCATTGCGCCCGATGCCCTGCTGCATGGCATTGACGAAATCGAGATCGGACCATTGGCCGATACCGGTTTCCGGATCGGGCGTGATGTTGGGCGGATAAAGTGTGCCGATTGGCGTCTTCAGCGGTGTTCCGCCTGCCGGAAGCGCAGTGTCAATTCCCGACGCCGCGGTTGGCAGGTGGCAGGAATGGCAGCCTGAAGCGTGATAGAGCTTCTCGCCATTGGCCAGGTCGGGTGTATGTGCCGGAATGGCATCAGCCGACAGGGGCCTTGGCGCGCTCACCAGCCAAAAGGCGAGAAGCCCCAGCGCTGCCAGCAGCACCAGGGCTCCAATATTGCGTTTGGTCACGAGCCGCTTGATGGCTCAACCCTTCGGACGGCGGAACTTTTCATGGCAGTCTTGGCACCCTTTGCCCACAGCGGGGAAGGTGGCCTTGAAGCTGGCTTCGTCGGTTGCGGCACGAAGCTTCTGGTCTGCCTCATACCAAGCGCCGCCAGCGGCCTGGAAACCGGCCATATCGGCCCAGATTTCGGGCTTGGCCCAGGTTTCGGCGGTTTCACCCTGCATGGTGTTCTCAGCCCAGAATCCATCCCACCCGGCGCAGGCAGCGTCTTCCTTGTCATGGGCGGCCTTGAGAGCAGCGGCATCAAAGGGTTTTTCACCTTTCATAACGGGAACGGCAACGGCCATCACGCCGCCATGAGCCTTCATGCAGGCCTGGCGGGCCTTGATGGCATCATCAGCGGGACCGGCCAATGCGGCAGTCGCCATCACCACAAGACCCAGTGAGCTTGCGGCTATCACTGTCTTCACGCGTTCAAACATCCATTCTTCTCCAGTTGAAATTTGCAGGGCAATACGTGTTACGTCGATAGTTACATATGAGGATTTTGTCTGCCGCTCACGTTTGCGTGAGGGAGCAATGCAGCGGCAAAATGAACGGTGGATGAACGAGCGGTTCGGAAATGCTTCAGGCGCGTTAGCTATTAATTGTTTTTAAGTTCAACGCTGATATCGAATCTTATAGAGACGCCCCATGAACAAGAACAATACTTCCACCGAAACCCGCCGAGCGAAGCCGCTCAGCCCGGATGTCATGGAAGTCCTGCACATGCTCTCCGTTCTTGAAAGCCAGCCCAAGCGCCCGCAGGGCCAGGCTTCCGGCGAGTAAGCAAAAACAATTCATGATATTTTATGGCCCGGATTTTCCGGGCCTTTTCATTTCTGCAGTTGCTCAGAGCAAATTCCGGCCACGGGCCTTCGGTCAATCCTATGTTACGAAATTAGTCCTTGACACCGCGCGGTGAAACTGCTAGTTCTCGCTACATTCCACAGTGGGTCCGGAAACAACCACTTCCCCGACAATAGTCTTGCAAGCTCACGAAGACGACGTTGGAGAAGCGAGTTTGCCACCCATGGCCCGAATGGCTGGAGAGGGCTCACTTTGGTTTGCCGTGAAAGGAGGGACACAAGGCTGATCAAGCTCTACAGCAACCGAAATCATCCCGGCGAAAGCCGGGACCACTTGCTCATCCGATGCGCTAGTGCCTGGTCTGGCGCACCCGCCAAGCGTCGCTGGCGCGGATCATGAGGGCAGTTGATTCTTCATTGGGGCCAGCCAGCAGCACCACGATTTCGTGAGCTTCAAAACTCAGACCGAGGGCGTTAAGACCCTTCCTGCAGATGGCGGCTCCTGCGGCGTCACCCGCTTCTGTGCAGACTGCAATGCCGTTGATCAGGTGAAGCATTTCGGCGTGCACGGTCCTCACCAATGAGGCGACGGTGCCAGGAGACAGTCCCTGGCTGAACTCGCTCCAGCGCGGGGAGGCAATTCCTTTTGCCGACGCTGCCGCTTTCGCGGCCAGCAGTTTGCGCACGGCCTTCTTGAGTTCATTGCTGTTGGCGGGCTTGGGAAGGGCGCTGTCAAAGGCGCCGCGCCATTGGCAGTGTTCGGTTGAATCGGCAAGAAACGCCGAAAGCGCGAGGATCGGCACGCCGCGGCAGAGTTCCGCGTCACTGCGAATCTGGCGTGCGGCGGTGACGCCATCCATCACGGGCATTTCAATGTCGAGGAGGATCAGGTCATAGGCCTGCTGTTTGGCGAGCTCCAGCGCAAGTTCGCCATCCTCGACCGCCATGACTTCAAAGCCCATGCGCTCAAGCAGGGCGGTGGTTACGGTGCGGGCGCTTGCCTGGTCCTCGGCATAGAGGACGCGGCGGCGCAGGCCATCCTCCCGCAAGGAGAGGGAGGCATCGGAAATCTCAAGATTTTCTGCAGGTCTTGCCATGGTGAATGCAATGCCAAGACTATTGGTAAAATCCTTGCCCAGTGGTGAGCGCCGTTAAGGCACTTGTCACCATGATTAATGCTTTGTGAATTCTAGCGCGCTTCCCGGCTTGACGAAATCGTCAAGCTGCAAAGGAATCGCGCCAGATCGATATGTTGGAGCAAGTCCTTATCGGCGAAGTCATTCAACTTCGCCGGGACTTGCTCTATTTGGTGCCGAACATGCGGTCGCCGGCATCGCCGAGGCCCGGAACGATGTAGCCATGGCTATTGAGGTGGCTGTCGACGGCTGCCGTATAGATTGGAACCTCCGGATGCTCCTCATGGAAATGCATGATGCCCTCGGGAGCGGAGAGAAGCGTGACAAGGCGCAAGTCCTTGGCACCTTTTTCCTTGAGGCGCTTCACCGCCGCAGAGACGGAATTTCCGGTGGCCAGCATGGGATCGACGACGATGGTGCGGCGTTCGGCAATGTCCTCCGGCACCTTGAGATAATATTCGACGGGCTGCAAAGTTTCGGGATTGCGGTAGAGGCCGATGTGGCCGACGCGGGCCGAGGGGATGAGCGAGAGCATGCCTTCGAGAAGACCATTGCCGGCGCGCAGCACTGAAACGATCACCAGTTTCTTGCCCTTGAGGATCGGGGCTTCCATTTCGGCGAGCGGTGTTTCGATGGTCTGGGTGGTCATGGGCAGATCGCGGCAGACTTCGTAGGCCAGAAGGTGGCTGATCTCATGCAGGAGCTGGCGGAAGACGGCAGAGGGCGTGTGTTTGTCGCGCATCAGCGTGAGCTTGTGCAGGACAAGCGGATGATCAACGACCGTGAGGTTCACAGGTGAGATGAAGGTTTTCTTGGGGGACATGGATGAGCTCCTCAACTTCTGTCATGCCAACGGAAGCCGGGACTCTTCAAGGCCGACCCATCGGATGTCCACGGTTTTGGCTGTCGCTGCAGTTTGCACTTGAAAACGAAGCACAATGATACTATAATGTAACTTTGGAAGTTACGGATTAATCATATGACAAACTACACAGTTCCAGCCGGCACGCGCATCGGTCATGTCCATCTTAAGGTGGCGGACATCAAACGCGCGCTTGATTTCTATTGCGGAATTCTCGGATTTGACCTCGTGCAGACTTATGGCGAGCAGGCGGCCTTCATCTCAGCGGGCGGCTATCACCATCACCTCGGCCTCAACACCTGGGAGAGCAAGGGCGGATCGCCGCCACCTCCCGGCACGACGGGGCTCTATCACACGGCCATCCTCTATCCGGAGCGCAAGGACCTCGCCAATGCGCTGAAACGGCTCATCGACAACAAATGGACGCTGGACGGTGCCTCGGACCATGGGGTTTCGGAAGCGCTCTATTTGCGCGATCCCGACCAGAACGGTGTTGAGCTCTATTGGGACAGACCTGAAGCAAAATGGCCGCGCGATGCTGACGGCTCGCTGAAGATGATGACGCAGCGTCTCGATCTGCAGGATCTTCTCGCGCAAGCTACCAACTAGGCTGCTGCCCGGGCGCGACCGGGCGCAAAGACGCTGAGCCCGAGCCAGCGCGGAAAGGCAGCGGCAACACTTTTGTCGCCTTGGAGTTCAATGGCACCGCTTTCGATTTCCTCTTTCAGAGTCGATGCGCCCATCCACACGGATGTCATGGCGCGTAAAGGCCCCTTCAACATCAAATTGACTTCATAGCCGGGATCGAAGTGGCACAAGTCAGTGGTGCCGTCAGTCTCGACGACAAGCCAGAAATGCTGGCGCGCCGGATCCACGTCCGGATAGTAGAATTCGAGCGTGCAGCGATGTTCAGGTGGCGGCTTCGGAAAGAAATTGCGGCGCATGTCCCACATCAGAAGCGAGGGATCGAGATTCTTCAGCGAGACTTTCGATTCCACCCAGCGCTGTCCCCAGAACCCGAGGGCCATGATGATTGGTCGCAGGTCTTCGCCGGCCTCGGTCAGGTGATACTCAGGCGCGGCGGTTCTTGAACTTGCCACCCGCGCAACGACGCCTGCCTCACATAGTTCATCAAGACGTTTGGACAATAGCGTTGGCGACATGCGGGGCACGCCCCGGCGCAATTCGTTGAAGCGGCGCGATCCGCACAAAAGTTCCCTCAGGACCAACGGAGTCCAGCGGGTGCAGATGATCTCCGTTGCCATGGAAACGGGGCAAAACTGCCCGTAGCTACCTGACTCCGGCATGAGCACCTCCCATTGTTGGCGGGAGGCTAGCATTCAAACCGACCCGTTTGAAGTACAGATCCTGTACTGAATTGGCGGTCAACTCACGCTGGAATCGGCTTCCAGTACAGAAGTTAAACTAGCGAGGATCAGCTTATGGCGCGATGCTCGGCCCATCACGGCGAAACCTTGAAAATCAGGAGTGCAGAATGAGTGTTGTCACCCAATTGAAGCCTGCGGAAACCAAGACAAGCCTTACCGACATCGTCCACAAGATCGGCCCGGAAATCGCCTCCAGAGCAGCCTCGGCAGATGAAACGGGAAAGTTCGTTTCCGAGAACTACGCCCTTCTCAAGCAGCATGGCTTGGTTGAGGCAGGCGTGCCTACCGAATTTGGGGGCAGCGATGCCAGCATTGATGACCTGGGTCAGATGCTGAGAACGCTGGCGCATTATTGCGGATCGACGGCGCTGGCCTTCTCTATGCACCAGCAACAGGTCGCCATTCCGGCCTGGCGCTGGCGGCACCAGAAGTTGGTTGCCGCCGAGCCATTGCTCAAGCGCATTGCGGCGGAAAAGATCATCGTGCTCACCAGCGGGGGCTCCGACTGGATTGCCGGATCGGGCAAGGCGGAGAAGGTTGAGGGCGGCTACAAGATTACGGCTCGGAAGAATTTCGCCTCCGGAGCCGAAGCCGGGGCGCTGTTGATGACCAGTGCGGTGCTTGAAGAAGAGGGGGGCGTGCGGTCGGTGCTCCATTTCGGAGTGCCGATGAATTCGCCGCATGTGCGCATTGACCCAGTTTGGAACACGATGGGGATGCGCGGAACGGGATCAAACGATGTGGTGATTGATGGCCACATGGTGCCGGAAACAGCTGTCGCACTGAAGCGCAAGGCCGGGGAATGGCATCCACTGTTCCACATCATTGCCACCATCGCCATTCCAATCATCTACGGCGTCTATGTGGGCGTGGCGGAGCGGGCGCGCGATATTGCCATTGCGCTGGCGGGCAAGCGACGGGCCGATCCGAGCATCACGCAACTCATCGGACAGTTGGAGACGGAACTTCGCGGCGCCCAAATCGCACACGAATACATGCTCTCGGTCACACGGCGTAATGCGCCTTCTGCCGAGACCGTGAATGATGTGATGATGGGCCGGCAACTTGTGGCACGCCATGCCATCCGCGCTGTCGAGTTGGCGATGGAGGCGGCCGGTGGGGCCAGCTACTTCAAGCGCCATGAACTTGAATGCTGCTTCAGGGATGTGCAAGGAGCACGCTTCCATCCAATGCAAGTTGTGCAGCAGGCGAATTATGCCGGTGCCATGGCACTG
>JAIBJH010000007.1 GCA_020029455.1 Hyphomicrobiales bacterium | reverse complement strand
AGGGGGAGGGGGAAACATGCAATGAACCCCATCCTGCAATACTGGTATTTTCACCTGCCGAATTTCATCCTGGCAGCGGTGATGTACACATTGCTGGGGCGGCTGGTGCTCTCCTTCTTCGCACCGCCTAACTGGCAGAACTACATCTGGCGTGCTTTCGTGCGCATCACGGAACCGGCGCTGACGCTGGTGCGGCCGATAACGCCTCTTGGGTTGCCGGAAGCAATCATTCTCGTTTTCGGCGTATTGTGGCTGATGCTGCTGCGCCTCGGCTTTTTTGTCGGCATGGGCCAGCTGGGCCTTCTGCCCGTCATGCCTGGAGGTTGAGCGATGAAGCCTCCCAGCGTTGTGCCCATCGTGGGGCTCGCTATCGTCAACGGAATGTTTTCGCCTTTGCTGGCGGTTGTCTTTGCGCTGCATGGCCTCTGGTATCCATTTTTTCTGCCAGCCTTGCTGCCACTCGTATTCATGCTGAGTTCGCTGCTGCTGTCGACACTTTACCTGATGCTGTCAGGCGTGCCGGCTGCGGTCTATGAGCGGTTTACAGGACAGACCGAACCTGGCTTTGCTTCCCGCGTCATCTGGCTCGCAACCATGGCCGTCATGACGTTGCCATCACTGCCATTTGTCCTGGGAGCTCTTGGGTTCAGCTAAAAAGCCGCTAAGCTTCAACCATGGAAGCGATCGAACGCGCCGCCCATATTTCGGTAGGCCGGGCCTGCGCCTATAGCGGGCTGGCAATCCTCTGCTTCATGGTGGGGTTCTCTTATGAGCCGCATCTTTCGGCGCGGGTTGGTGGAGCCTTTGCGCTGATTCTCTCACTGGTTCTCGCGCTGAAAGCCTGGCTTGCAGCCAGCACCCCTTACAAGAGAACCGAGACCTGGCTCATTCTGGCGGAACATGACCGGCCGCCGCCAGATGTTGCGCAGCACCTGATAGCAACCATCCTGCGTGGCGTCTTTCTCTATTATGCCCGCTATGCGGCGCTCCTTGCTATTCTGCTCCTGGCTGCTTCCCTGTTGTACGGCTGGATCGTGCGATGAAACTGCTAACTATTCCGCCTGCAGGACCTGCAACGCCGCTCCTCTCGCTTAAAGCTGTTTCGTTTGATTGCGAGGCGACGACTCTCGATGTGAAAAGCAGCCAGATACTGGAGTTAGGCGCGGTTGCGATCGTCAATGGCGAGGTGAAGCCAAGCCTGCACTTTGCCAGCTACATCCATGGTGCCGGAACCATCCCGGAAGAGTCAGTCCGTATCCACGGCATCACGCTCAAGAAGCTGGTTGGGGCACCGGACTTTGCCACTGCATATAAGCGATTCCGTGTGTTCTATGGCCGCCACGTTCTGCTTGGCTATGCAATCGATTTCGATTTTGAGCTTCTGTCACAAGAGTGCGCACGGGTGGGTCTGCCGTGGAAACCGGCCATGGCGCTGGATGTGCGCAGCCTTGTGCGTGTGCTCAATCCTGCGCTTCCGGATCACTCACTGGAAACGGTGGCCGCTTGGCTGGGGATTGATATTGTCGATCGCCACCGGGCACTGGGCGATGCAACACTGACAGCGCAAGTGCTGCTGGCACTCGTCCCGCGGCTGCGTCATCGCGGCATACGCACCTTAGGGGAGGCCTGGGGTGCTTGCGAGAATGTTGAAGGGCGTGGGCAAGTCATCACGGTGCGAGAGGGATTGCCCGGGCGCAGCATGGCGCGGGTTGACAGTTTCCCTTACCGGCACCGCATCAATGAGGTCATGAAGGGGCCTCCTGTCATGATCGGGCCCAAAGTGGCAATCAGGCGGGCAATCGCGATCATGGTGGAAAGCAAAGTCAGCTCGCTTTTTGTGGAACCAAAAGAAAAAAATGGCCCTGTGGGGATCTTGACAGAGCGGGATATCCTGCGCGCCATTGCGGCAGGCCAAGAGAGCGCTCTTGCGGCACCCGTTCTTCGCTTCGCCTCTTTTCCGTTGGTCACGGCGCGAGCGAATGATTTCGTTTATGTGGCCATGGGCCTCATGCGACGCCTCAGCATCAGGCACCTCGGCGTTAGCGATGACGAAGGAAAATTGATCGGGGCGCTGACGCAGCGCGATCTCTTGCGGCTCAGAGCCGATGAAGCGCTTGCCCTGTCAGGCGCACTTGCTGACTCGGCTTCAGTAGCGCAACTTGCCAGCGTCTGGCACAGGCTTGCGGAAGCAGCGCGCGCCCTTGTGGAAGAAGATGTTGATGCGCGCGATGTGGCGGCCATCATCTCGGGTGAGGTTTGTGCCCTGACCGCACGGGCAGCGACCATGGCCGAAGCTGAAATTGCCGCCGGGCAGGCACGCCCAGCGGGTCTCACCTACGCCGTCATGGTGCTGGGTTCCGGTGGCCGGGGTGAAAGCCTCCTGGCGCTCGACCAGGATAATGCGATGATTTTCTCATGCCCCGACGAAGCGGCAGCGGAAGCCTGGTTGGTGCAGGTTGCTGGCCGCATGAATGCAATTCTGGACATGGTCGGTGTTCCGCTTTGCAAGGGCGGGGTCATGGCCCGCAATGGGCAGTGGCGCCTTTCGACATCCGCATGGCGGCACCAGGTGGAACGGTGGCTCAGCCGCACAGACCCAGCCGACATTCTCAATGCCGACATCTTTTTTGATGCTGTCGGCGTTCATGGCGACGTAGAGCTGGTGGAAGATCTCAGGAATGAGGCAATTGCTGCCGCAACAGAGTCCGAAGCTTTTCTCAAGCTCATGAGCCTGTCTGCTACCGACACCGGCACAGCATTCAATTGGATGGGTGGCTTCCGGACCGACGAGAAGGGCCGCATTGACTTGAAGCGGCTCGGCGTCTTGCCAATTTTCTCTGCGGCGCGTACGGCCGCATTGCGCCACCGCATTCATGAGCGCAGCACGAGAGGAAGACTCGCTGCATTGCGCGGCAATCTGGCGGTGCCGCAACGGCAGCTGGAGGCGCTGTCGGAAGCGCACAGCCTGTTGATGGCGGCGATCCTGCGTCAACAGCTCTCCGATATCGAAAGCGGCATAGCACCTTCAAGCAATGTTGATCCGAAAGCGTTGTCCGCGCTGGAGCAGTCGCGGCTGAAATGGGCGCTGCAGCAAGTGAAGAGCATTCCCGATCTTCTCGACGTCCCGGCGGCCTGACAGGGGTTGTTACTCAGTCCTTGGTGTCGTCCTCAGGAGAAGGCGGGCCATCTTCCTCAGTGGGCACCGCATAGTGTCCGCCTAGCCAGCGGTTCAGATCGATCTGAGTGCAACGGTTGGAACAGAAGGGATGGAACTTGGGTTGCGAGGGCTTCTTGCAAATGGGGCAGGGCCTTCGCGGCTTGAAGGTGACGGCCTCGCCCATCAGGCCACAACTACGGGCAGCTCTTTCCATACGCGGTGTATGGGATAGCCCGCGCCCTCCAGCAAATGCACAGTCTCGTAGAGTGGAAGGCCGACCACGGCGGAATGGGAGCCCGCGAGATAGCGCACAAATGCACCGGCCCGTCCTTGTATGGCGTACCCTCCAGCCTTGCCGCGCCATTCGTCGCTGGCGACATATGTCGCCACATCGTCGCGCGAAAGCCTCTTGAATCTGACCTTGGTCTCGACACAGCGCGCGTGATGCTTGCCTTGCGGGTCAATGACTGTAATGGCGGAATAGACCCAGTGGGATCTGCCTGAAAGCAGCTGCAGGCAGTCTAGTGCCTCATCCGCATTTGTTGCCTTGGGCAAGGGCCGGCGGCCCAGGCCCACAACGGTGTCGGCGGCAATCACATATACGGGTTCCTCGAAAGACTTGATCAACTGCGCCTTTGCTGCAGTTTCCGCCTTGGCTGCAGCAAGCCTCAGGGCGAGCCTGCGGGGCGCTTCGCGCCTTTGCGGCGTTTCATCAACGTCAGCCGGGAAGAGAAGATCGGGCGTCAGGCCGGCCTGTTCCAAGAGCACGAGCCGCCGCGGTGAGGCGCTGGCCAGCACCAGCTTGGGGCGGAGTGCGTCGCTCATAGCCTATTTGAAACGATAATTGATGCGGCCCTTGGTGAGGTCATATGGCGTCATCTCGACCATGACCTTGTCGCCAGCCAGCACGCGAATTCGGTTCTTGCGCATCTTGCCAGAGGTGTGCGCGATAATCTCGTGATTGTTGTGTTCGAGCTTCACGCGAAACATGGCGTTCGGCAAGAGCTCAGTCACATAGCCTTCAAATTCCAGCAGTTCTTCCTTGGCCATCGAGCCTCCATGCTTTGGCGGGGCGAGCAATGGACCTTTTACCGGGAATTATCAAGTGTTACGGCTAGCGCGCTTTCCGACCGCGTGGGATCACGCGATCGAAAAGAATTCGCGCAAAGCCAATAACTTGGAGCAAATTCTTATCGGCCAAGTCTGCAACTTGGCCGGAATTTGCTCTGGATCGAAGAGAGGTGAAGAACTCAGCCGCCGGTGTAGAAGATATGGCGGCCGATCTTGACGGCCTTGCGCATGGAGCGCGCCCACTTGGGCTTGACGTAGTCGGCGTGATAGTTCGTGACGCCGCTCAGCATGGCAGCGACCTTGGCATCACCTGCAAGCGCTTTTTGGGCGATGTGCTTGGATCTGCCCCATGCCGCAGGCTGCTTGATGTCATCAGGCAGGCCATCGCAGGCAAATGAGAACTGGCAAGAGTTGCGGCGCTGCGAGCCCTGATAGACGACGCCGCAGATGGTGTTGGGATATTCGGGAGACTTCACCCGATTGAGAATGACTTTGGCGACGGCCATCTGGCCGATCTCGGATTCGGAACGGGCCTCAAAATAAATGGCCCTGGCAAGGCAGTTCTCTTCTGCGAGCCTGACGCGGCGCTGGGCGATGACCTTTTGTTTCTCCACCTTCTTCAGCTTGAAGGATTTCTCAATGTCATCAGGCTTGGCAGCAACGGCCATGCGTTTTGTTGTCTTGCTGCCTTCGCCCACTGCATCGCCGGCATTGAAGGCGGCTGGCACAATCCGCAACCTTTCAAGGGCGAGAGCCGCCACCTCTTTTGAAGGCTTGAGCATTGGCTTGCGCGAGCCCTGATAGCCGTCAGGTGCTTCGCCGGGGTCGGTTACCAGCAAGTCAGTCTTGCCGTCGGCGACCACTGTTTCGCGGCGCAAGCCATCAAGACCGATCAAGCCGAAACCTTGGTCATCGGTAAAGAGCGATGATTTTTCCGCGATGCTTTCGGTTGCCGGAGTGAAGGTGGACAGTGATGCTTCGGCAACCGCCGTATGCGCCACTGCGTTGCGGCCAATCTGGTGTCCAGCAAAAGCAAAGGCGGCAACGAGCATCGTGCCGCCAAAGAAATAAGGCATAAGATCGGCAACGCCCCTCCTACGCACAGGTTGCGTCAAGAAGTCGTCTTCTTGCGGCCAAGTTGGCCTGTGTCGATACCTCGGAGGTTGCAACTACTCGTTCCCGACTTGGTGCGCCGATCCCAAATAAGCGGCAGCCAAAGCCACACGCTTACCAACTATAAACCATAACCCAGCCACGATTTAGCATAGGTTAATTCAGACCGGCAACCCAAGAAATGCCGAAAGCCGAGAATTTTCAAGCTTGTGGCGGCATGCTTAACGGCTTGAATTTGCGCTACTTTGTGCCGGCCCTGATGTGCGCTTGGGCTGCCGCAAGGCGGGCGATGGGCACGCGATATGGCGAACATGAGACATAATCCAGCCTTTGGGCCTCGCAGAAGGCGATTGAGTCGGGATCACCGCCGTGTTCACCGCAAATGCCCAGATGGAGATCGGGCCTGGCTTCACGCCCGCGCTGAACGGCGAGTTCAACAAGCTCGCCGACGCCATCGATATCCAGCGAGACAAAGGGGTCCTTCTTCATGATGCCCTTGGACTGGTATTCGCTGATGAAGCGGGCGCTGTCGTCGCGGCTGATACCGAATGTCGTCTGGGTAAGGTCGTTGGTGCCGAAGGAGAAAAACTCCGCCGATGCCGCAATGTCTCCGGCCCTCAGGGCGGCGCGCGGCAGCTCGATCATCGTGCCGACGCGATAGGCCAGGGTGATCCCCATTTCCTTTTCGACGGCAATGGCTGTTGCATCAATGTAGCGCCGGACTTGATCAAGTTCCGAGCGGGCGAAAACCAGCGGCACCATGATTTCGGGAATTGGCGGCTTTCCTTGTAATCGCTGCACTTCCGCCACAGCCTCAAAGATGGCGCGGGCTTGGATTTCCACGATCTCGGGAAAGCTCAGAAGCAATCTCACGCCCCGGTGCCCGAGCATCGGGTTCTGTTCCTTGAGTTCATTGACGCGCTTGCGCAGGAGGCCGGGATCAGCCGCCAGTGACTTGGCAACTGCATCGAGTTCGGTGCCTCCCTCCGGCAGGAATTCATGCAAAGGAGGATCGAGCAGGCGAATAGTCACAGGCAATCCCGCCATGATCTCGAAGAGGGCAACGAAGTCGCCGCGCATCATGGGCAAGACCTTGGCAAGGGCGGCGCGCCGATCGCGTTCCTTGTCGGCCAGGATCATTTCGCGCATGGCAACCAGGCGGTCACCTTCGAAGAACATATGTTCGGTGCGGCAAAGGCCGATACCTTCCGCACCAAAATCTTTTGCCATGCGGGCGTCCTGCGCGGTTTCGGCATTGGCCCTCACCTCCATGCGGCGGTAGCCGTCGGCCCATTCAAGTAGCGTTGCGAAATCGCCCGAAAGCTCGGGCTTCAACGTCAGCACCTTGCCGCTCATGACCTGGCCGGAACTGCCGTCTATGGTGATCTCGTCGCCGCGCTTGAGTACCAGTCCTGGCGCAGAGAGCGTTCCGGCCGCTACATCAATGCGCAATTGCGATGCACCGGAGACGCAAGGCTTGCCCATGCCGCGGGCGATCACTGCGGCGTGGCTTGTCATGCCGCCGCGTGTTGTCAGCACGCCTTCAGCGGCGTGAAGGCCGCGGATGTCTTCCGGCATTGTTTCGGGCCGCACGAGGATGACGGCAATGCCGTCGGCTGCAAGGCCGCGCGCTTCTTCAGCATCGAAGACAATCCTGCCGGAGACGGCGCCGGGCGAGGCGGCAAGGCCGGAGGCAATGACATTCCTTTTCGTCTCAGGAGCGATAGTGGCGTGCAAAAGCTGGTCGAGGCTCAGCGGATCAATGCGGAGAACTGCTTCCTCGCGGCTCATCAAGCGCTGGTTGGCAAAATCTATGGCCATCCTGAGGGCTGCTGCCGCACTGCGTTTGACGAGTTTTGCCGACAGGAAAAAGAGCTTGTCCTGACTGATGGCAAATTCCGCTTCGATGCCATCGCGCTGGTGACGTTCGAATGATGTCAGTCCTTCATGCAGCTCGCGAAAAAGGTGAGGAGCTGTGGCCGCAAGGCATTCGGCACTGCCGTCATTAAGAGGCCGCGAGCCACTGAGACGTGCAGCAATGCCGCTGCCCCAGGCCTGCGGCATGAAGCTGCCGTTGAGTTCGGCGGATCCCGTCTGGCTGTTGCGCGTCGCGGCGCGTCCGAGGCCTGAGTCCTCGTTGAACTGACCTTCCGCCATGGCCTGGATGATGAGCGCAAGGCTTGCTTCGCCCGATACGCCGTGGAGCTTGCGGTGCGTTCTGGCGCGTGGTGCGTTCCAGGCTCGCATCATGGCAAAGCATGCAGCTTTTACCTGTGCCATGGGATCTTGCGGAAAGGCCTCGCCGTTGTTGCTTTCAAACTGGGCCTTGAAACGATTGGCGAGCTCTCTGGCATCGGCACCCTGCAATTCCGAAACGGAAACAAAGCCATGCTCCTCCATGTACATGGCCACGATGTCTTCAAAGATTGCCGGATCATCACCCATCACCACATGAGCAAAGTCCTGCACGAAGCGCCGATAGGCTTCAAAGACAAGGCGAGGCTCTCCGCTTTGGGTGGCGAGGTGTTCTGCAACCTCATCGCTTAGCCCCACATTGAGCAATGCATCGGTAAAGGCCGGAACAGCACAGCTGGCGCTTGGCCTGATAGCGATAAGTGTTCTGCCTTCTCCGGACTGGATGTGCGCCAAGGCGGAGGCAATCGAGTCTGAGAGTGTGGGCCAGTCCATCTCGTTTAGCGTCTGGCAGGTCTGAGCTGTGATCACAAAGCCATGGGGTACGGGAAGACCCAGTTCCATCATGGTGTGGAGCATCTGGGCCTTCTCGCCGATCTGGCGGGCCTGTAACTCGGCGTGCGGCGAGTTAAGATCAATGATAGCAGGTGCGGTCAACATGGTTTGCGCTGCGCTGCAGCAAAGACCGCTGGGTCCAATTCGTCAAGAAAGCTGCGGGCAAAGCATTAACATCAGGCCGTTGCCAGACCGCTGCGCGGCGTTGCCTTGCGATAGAGGAGCCAGGCGGCAATGGACATGTTAAGCAGGTTCCAGGCGATGCCATGCAGGAAAGCGAGCTGATAAGAGCCGGTACGGTCGAAAATTTCGCCGGAAATCCAGCCTCCCAAGGCCATGCCGAGAACCGTTGCCGTGAGAACCATGCTGATGCGGGTTCCTGCCTCGCGGGCCGGGAAGTTGTCGCGCACGATCAGAGCGTAGCTGGGCACAATCCCTCCCTGTGACAACCCGAAGAGCGATGATACGAGGTAGAGGGAAGCCAGCCCGTCAAAGGGGATATAGAGAATGAGCGCAAGGCACTGCAGTACTGAGCCGATGATGAGCGTGCCCACGCCGCCGATCTTGTCGGCGATGAGGCCCGAGACAAGCCGGCTGGCAACGCCAAAGCCAAGCATGAGCGAGAGCATTTTCGCGCCAGCCTCCACCCCATAACCCAGGTCGCCGCAATAGGCGATGATGTGAACCTGCGGCATGGACATGGCGACGCAACAGGCAAGGCCAGCCAGCACCAGCATGAACTGTAGAAAAGGCGTGCCTGCCGGCTCGCTTTTCACGGCTACAGTGCCCGATCTTTCCTCAAGCGAGGCGCGGGGGCGCAGCAAGAGTGAAAGCGGCAGCATCAGGACAACGCAGGCGATACCAATTGCGATGAATGACGCGCGCCAGCCAAAGCGCTCGACCATGTGGGTGAGGATTGGTGGCCAAACCGTGCCAGCAAGATAGTTGCCGCTTGCAACAATTGCGACGGCGATGCCGCGGCGCTTCTGGAACCAGAGCGAAATGTCTGCAACCAGCGGGCCAAATGTCGTCGCCACGCCGAAGAGACCAATGATCCCAGCCTGGGCCACGACAAACGTCCAATAATTCGGTGCTAGGCCTGCGAGGATGAAACCAAGGCCCAGCATGATGGCGCCGCCGATCATCGGCACCATGACGCCAAAGCGGTCGGCGAGCTTGCCGGCGAGCACGCCGCCCACAGCAAAGCCGATCATGGTCATAGTGTAGGGGAAGGAGGCCCAGGAGCGGTCGACGGCGAATTCCTTCTCGATCACTGGAAGCGTCACCACTGCAGCCCAGAGACCGATGCCGCCGATCGCGGCGAGCGCCAGCGAGATGCCCATGCGGAACCAGGAATATTGCGAGTCTGGCGCGTAGGTGACCATGGGCGCGCTTTAGAGAAAGTTGTGGCACAATGTTAGGGCCAGAAGTGCCGAGCTGCCATGCCGCAAACGGCACGGACAATTGGGACAATTATTGCGGAAGCACGCGGCCCGGACTGAGGATGCCCTTGGGATCGAAAAGCTGCTTCAGCCCGCGCATCAATTCCAATTCAACGGGCGATTTGATCTTTGCCATCTCGTCTCTTTTCAGGATGCCGATGCCGTGTTCGGCACTGATCGTGCCGCCGTGTTTCAGCACGATGGCATGGACTACTTCATTCATATTCTTCCACTGAGCGAGGAATGTTGCCTTGTCCATGCCGACGGGCTGGGAGATGTTGAAGTGCATGTTGCCATCGCCCATGTGGCCGAAGCAGACGGGGCGGCAGCCCGGCATGAAACGCGCAACTGCCTCGAGCCCCTCGACGATGAATTGCGGCAGGTGCGACAACGGCACGGCGACGTCGTGCTTGATGGAGCCGCCTTCGAATTTTTGGGCCTCCGAAAGCTTCTCCCGCACGTCCCAAAAGTCCTGGCGCTGCGCCTCAGATTGAGCCACGGCGGCGTCGCTGATCCAGCCTTTTTCCAAAGCTTGTTCGAGAACCGCATCGAGGGTTCCCTCCGATGTGTCGGCAAGTTCCAGCAGCACACACCAGTGAGATGGCTGTGCCAGCGGGCGTCTCGTTCCCATATGCAATTCGGCGAAGCGGATGCCGATTTCTGGCACAAGTTCAAATGCAATGACGCGCTTTCCGCACAGTTTCTGTGCGTGGGCCAGAAGGTCGAGGCCTGCTGCAGGATCGCGGATGGCGGCAAATGCCGTGTCCTTGCGGCCGATTACTGGAAAGAGTTTCAAGACCGCGGCAGTGATGATGCCGAGCGTTCCTTCAGAGCCGATGAATATGTCGCGCAGATCGTAGCCCGTATTGTCCTTGCGCAGTTTGCGCAGGCCGTTCCAGATGCGGCCGTCGCTCAGCACCACTTCAAGGCCAAGACACAGGTCGCGTGCGTTGCCATAGGCTAAGACGTTTAGGCCGCCTGCGTTGCTCGCCAGATTGCCGCCAATGCGGCAGGAACCTTCCGATGCGAGACTGAGCGGGAAATAACGGTCATTCGCAGCGGCGAGGTCCTGAACCGACTTCAGTGTGGCGCCGGCTTCGGCAGTCAATGTGAAGTCCTGGGCATCGACCTCGCGGATGGCTGTCATGCGGTCGAGAGAGAGGAGTACTTCGTGGCCCGCAGGATCTGGAATTTGACCGCCCACGAGTCCAGTGTTTCCTGATTGAGGAATGATCGCCGTTTCCGTTTCAAAGGCGATGGCGAGGAGTTTCGATACTTCTTCGGTGCGGGAAGGCCGCAGTACGAGCGGCGTCCGCCCATGCCATTTGCCGCGCCATTCCTCCAAGTAGGGCTTCTGATCGGCGCCAGGCCAAACGGCGCCCTTCGGGCCTATAACGCCAGCAAGGCGCTTCAACGTTTCATCGGTAGGCGGAGTTTTCATCATGTGGTTCTTGGCGCTGCGGCGCGGCGCAGTCTGTCATTGATAGCCTCACCCAGCCCATGACTTGGGATTGGCGCGACGGCAATGCGATCCGGATGCTGGGCGTCCACTTCATGCAGGAGCTTGAACAGGTTGGCGGCGGCTTCGATGAGGTCGCCTGTCCTTGAAAGAGAGTGTTGGCCGAAGGCGTGTTTGCCGAAGCCGATATAGCTTTCATCTGCCTCTGGTTCGGCGGCATTCAGCCGCAAGGGAGCATGGGGTGCGTAGTGGCTCTCGAGCAGGCCAGGACTGTGCAGTGCCTTGCCCGGCTTTGTTGCTTCCAAGGAGTGGCCCAGAACTTGTTCGATCTCCTGTCTTGGCAATCCGCCTGGTCGCAGGAGGCGCACAGCATTGCCCTCAAACTGGACCACCGTTGACTCGAGTCCAACTGCACAAGGCCCGCCATCGACGATCATGTCCACGGCACTGCCAAGCGAGCGCCGTACATGCTCCGCCGTCGTGGGACTGATGCGGCCGGAGCGGTTGGCACTGGGGGCCGCGATGGGCCTTCCCACTTCTTTCAGCAAGGCAAGCGCTACAGGATGGTCGGGTATGCGCAGCGCCACGGAATCGAGACCTGCCGAACAGAGCCGGGAGATGGCGCAGTTCTCGGAGCGCTCTACCACGATGGTTAGTGGACCCGGCCAGAATGTGCGTGCGAGTTTCATGGCCGTATTGGAAAAACTGCCATAGGAAAAAGCTTCATCCGCTGTCGCAAGATGCGAGATTAAGGGATTGATTTCAGGGCGTGATTTGGCGGCGAAGACGCGCGCAACTGCATGGTCGTTGATGGCATCGGCGCCAAGGCCGTAGACGGTCTCGGTCGGGAAAGCCACGAGGCCGCCATCCCGCAGGATGCGGGCGGCTTCCGAGATTATTGTGGCGCTGACCATGGCCCGCGCCCTATAGCAGGCAGGATCAGCCGATCCAATCATGACAACACTTGTCTTCACGCATGCAAGTTCCCTTGCGCATGAAACGCCGCCCGGGCACCCCGAACGCGTGGACCGGATCAAGGCTGTCAATGCCGTGCTGGCTTCTCCGGCGCTGAAAGGCATTTCGCGGCGCGATGCACCGCTCGGCAACGAAGAAAGTGTGCTTCTTGCCCATACGCCGGAATTACTCTCGCGCATCAAATCGCTGAACCCCGAGTCCGGATTTGAATATATCGATGCCGACACGGTGATGGGGCCGCACACACTTGAGGCGGCATTACGCGCCGTAGGTGCCGCTACGGCTGGTGTCGATGCTGTTTTTGAAGGCAAGGCTGACAATGTGTTCTGCGCCATGCGGCCTCCCGGCCATCATGCCGAGCATAACCGTGCCATGGGATTCTGTTTCTTCAACCAGGCTGCTATTGCCGCCCATCACGCGCGTAAGCGCCATGGGGCGGAACGGGTGGCGGTCGTTGATTTCGATGTTCACCACGGCAACGGCACGCAGGACATTTTCTGGTCCGAAGCGGATCTCTTCTACGGATCCACACACCAGATGCCGCTCTATCCCGGTTCGGGCGCGCCGTCCGAGACCGGCGTTGGGAACATCTTCAATGCGCCACTCAGGGCAGGCGATGGCGGCATTGAATTCCGCGCCGCCATGGAACGCGTGATCTTGCCAGCGCTTTCCACATTCAGTCCCGATCTTATCATCATTTCCGCCGGCTTCGATGCCCATGAACGCGACCCTCTGGGAAGCCTGCAACTGACGGAGGAAGATTTCTCCTGGATCACGCTCAAGCTCTTGGAAGTGGCCGACCAGTTCTGTGCGGGCCGCGTTGTTTCGGTGCTTGAGGGCGGCTATGATCTGCAGGGACTTGCGGGCTCTGTGGGCGTTCATGTGCATGCACTGCTGCATGGCGACCAGGGTTTGCTGGAAGAGAATGAAGTATCCGAAGAGGATGAAGACTGATGGCTGACGCCAAGGACGATATTGCGGGGCTTTCCTTCGAGAAGGCGCTGGAAGCGCTTGAAGACATTGTGGCGCGGCTTGAGGCGGGCAAGGTTGACCTCGAAGAGTCGATCAAGATCTATGAGCGTGGCGAAGCTCTGCGCGCGCACTGTGAGAAGAAGTTGAAGGAAGCCGAGGCTCGCATCGAGAAAATCACCCTTGATCCTTCCGGCAAACCCAAGGGCACAGCACCTCTGGATGTGGAGTGAGCCGCCGCAGGCTTGATGAAGAGATTGCGGCGCGCGGCGTCCTACCTTCAAGGGCGCGGGCGCGTGATGCGGTGTTGCGCGGCACGGTTTCCGTCAACGGCGTTTTTGCTCGCAAGCCGTCGCAATCTGTTGACGCTGCTGACTCGATCATTGTGGCAGATGAGGCGCAACATTATGTGTCGCGTGCGGCTCTCAAACTCCTGCATGCCCTCGATCATTTCAATATTCCGGTTGAAGGCCGCATCTGCCTTGACATCGGCGCGTCGACTGGCGGCTTCACGCAGGTTCTTCTGGAGCGTGGCGCGAGATATGTAATGGCCATTGAGGTCGGGCACAGTCAGCTTGCTCCGCTCTTGGCCAAGCATCGCCGTGTCACGCTGGTTGAAGGCCTCAATGTGCGTGACATCACACGCGATCAATACCCGCCGGATTGCAATCTGATCACATGCGATGTCAGTTTCATTTCACTGAAACTGGCGCTGCCATCCGTTCTTACGCTTGCATTGCCGGGGACTGACCTGATCGCCCTTATCAAGCCACAGTTTGAAGTGGGCAAAGAAAAAGTCGGTAAGGGTGGTATGGTGACAGAACCTGATCTGCACAAATCGATTTGCGAGAACATCCAGCAGTTTCTTGAAGCATCTGGATGGGAAGTCGCGGGCGTCGAGCCCTCACCAATCGAAGGCGGAGACGGCAACAAGGAATTTCTGATCGCCGCGAGAAAGCGTTAACTCTTTTTCCGTCGCAGGTGTTCATCGAGCCGCGGCATGATCTCTATGAAGTTGCAAGGATGGTGGCGATAGTCGAGCTGGTGCACCAGTATCTCGTCCCAGCCGTCGCGACAGGCGCCCGGCGAGCCCGGAAGGCAGAAGACATATTTGCCGGAAACCACACCGGCAGTGGCGCGGGATTGCATGGTGGAGGTGCCGATCTTCTGGAAGGAGATCATGTGGAACACCGCGCCAAAGCCTTCGATCTCCTTGTTGAACAGAGACCTCACCGCTTCGATGGTAACGTCCCGCCCCGTAAGCCCAGTGCCGCCAGTTGTAATCACGGCATCGACATCCTTGCGCTTCACCAATTTCCTGATGGCCGATCTGATTTGACGGACTTCATCCTTCACAATCAGTCGTTCAGCAAGTCTGTGGCCCGCGGCAGTGATGCGTTCTGCCAGTGTTGCCCCCGACTTGTCGTCGTTTATTGACCGCGTGTCGGAAATGGTGATGACGGCAATACCGACGGGCATGAATTGTCGTGGGGAGGTCATGCTTCGTTCAGCCTGTCGCGGAAGGCTTGGAGGTCCTGCCAAGCGAGCTTCTTGCTCTGTGGGCTCTTGAGCAGTGTTTCAGGATGGAAGGTCGTCATCATCGGGAAGCTGCGGCCTTCAATTTCGATGGCCTGCCATCTGCCGCGGGCGCGCGTGATGGCCGGTTCGCCGCCTGCCAAATATTGTCCGGGCAGGGCGCCAAGGCATAGGATGGCCCTCGGCGTCAAAAGCGC
Source organism: Hyphomicrobiales bacterium (assembly GCA_020029455.1). Taxonomy (GTDB): domain Bacteria; phylum Pseudomonadota; class Alphaproteobacteria; order Rhizobiales; family Aestuariivirgaceae; genus Aestuariivirga. The sequence continues at coordinate 12,156 of JAIBJH010000007.1, read as the reverse complement.
CAGCAGACGGCGCGTGAAGGGTACAGCGGCGCGTGCCTCGAGATCAATCACGGAGCGATTGCCGGGCGGGCGCCATGGCACGAAGTTTGCCAGCGTCACCTGCTCCAGGGTGTCCTGCGTTGAAAAACCGCACAAGCCGATGGCCGCCAGCATGCGTTCGGCCAAGGCCTGATGTTTGCCGGAGAGGACTTCGCCTGTGGGGTCTTCTTCCGAGCGCGGCTTGTCGCACAGCACCAGAACGCGCGTCTCTTGCGCACCGCTGAGGAAACACAATCTGGTGGCCGTGCGTTTCAGGGGATGGATTTCAAAGGCGTGCCAGGCCTCGGCAAGGGCGGCGAGCGTAGAAGCACCGGACGCCAGCGCCTCGGCCTCACTCACGAGATCGCCGGTGGGTGTCTCGCCAGCCCGAGGCAAAGCAGGCTTGGTTGGCACGGGGGGGTGCGGTTCAATCTGTGGTGCTCTGGCAGTTTTGTGCTCTTCCACAGCAAACCGGTTGACCGGCCGGTCGAGAATAATCTCGTCCGTTCCCATGTCGATGAGCCAGGGCAGAAACGTCCTGATCTCTCGTGTCCGACTATCGCTTGTGCCAGTTGTCATGCCGTTTTCGGGCGCTTGTTCAGCCTTGTGGAAATCCTATAACAGGTGTGTGAGAAACAGGAAACCGTGAAGGGAAAAACCTTGAACGACGTTGTGCGCGAGCAGATGGAATATGATGTTGTCATCGTCGGCGCAGGGCCGGCGGGACTTGCGGCTGCCATTCGCGTCAAGCAATTATCGCTAGAGACAACGGTTTGCGTTCTCGAGAAGGGATCAGAAGTCGGCGCACATATTCTGTCGGGTGCGGTGGTCGATCCCATCGCACTCAATGAACTCATTCCGGACTGGAAGGAGAAGGGCGCTCCGCTTCTGACTGAAGTGACAGAGGACCGCTTTTACGTACTAGGTCCGAGGGGCGCACTGCGCGTTCCCAATTTTCTCATGCCGCCGCTCATGTCTAACCATGGCAACTATGCCGTCTCGCTGGGCAATGTCTGTCGCTGGCTGGCGCAACAGGCCGAGGCGTTGGGCGTTGAAATCTATCCGGGCTTTGCAGCTTCGGAAGTCCTCTATCGCGAGGACGGCTCGGTGCAGGGCGTGGTTGCTGGTGTTATGGGCATTTCGAAAACCGGCGAGAAGAAGCCCGATTATCAACCGGGCATGGAGCTTTGCGGCAAATATGTGCTGATCGCGGAGGGCGTGAGAGGCTCTCTCGCCAGGCAGATCATAGCGAAGTTCGGGCTCGCAGAAGGGCGCGAGCCCCAGAAGTTCGGCATCGGCATGAAGGAACTGTGGGAGGTCAAGCCAGAGAAGCATAGGCGTGGCCAGGTGACCCATACAATGGGCTGGCCGCTTGGTATGAAGACGGGCGGCGGCTCATTCATGTATCATCTGGAAGACAATCTGGTGTCCGTTGGTTTCGTGGTGCATCTCAACTACGAAAATCCGTATCTCTATCCATACATGGAATTCCAGCGCTTCAAGCATCACCCGCTGATTGCATCGGTGCTGGAAGGTGGAAGGCGCGTGGCCTATGGCGCGCGCGCCATTACAGAAGGCGGCTTCCAGTCGGTTCCGAAACTGACTTTTCCAGGCGGGGCGCTGATCGGATGTTCGGCGGGTTTTGTGAACGTGCCGCGCATCAAGGGCAGCCACAATGCCATGAAAACCGGCATGATGGCGGCCGAAGTTGCCGTTGCAGCCATTGCCGCCGGGCGCAGCGGCGATGAGCTTTCAGCCTATTCCGCCGCTTATGAGAATTCCTGGGTCTATGAAGATCTAAAGAAGGTGAAGAACGTCAAGCCCATGTGGTCGAAACTCGGCCTTGCCGGCGGCGTTGCGCTGGGCGCCATCGACATGTGGATGAATACTCTGTTCGGTTTCGGGCTCGGCACTTGGAAGCATGGCAAGCCTGACCATGCCGCAACCGGCAAGGCGGCCGACTTCAAGCCCATCGACTATCCGAAGCCCGATGGCGTGATTTCATTTGATCGCCTGACCAATGTGGCATTCTCGAACACCGCGCACGAAGAAGATGAGCCGGTGCATCTCCAGCTCATTAATCCGGAAATCCCCATTGCAGTTAATCTGCCGCTCTATGACGAGCCGGCGCAGCGCTATTGCCCGGCCGGAGTCTATGAAGTTGTGCACCAGGAAGGCCAGCCGCCCCGCTTTCAGATCAATCACCAGAACTGCGTCCACTGCAAGACTTGTGACATCAAGGATCCGTCACAAAATATCGTTTGGACTGTACCGCAGGGTGGTGAAGGGCCCAACTACCCCAATATGTAGTCTACGCCGGCAATTGTCACCGAACATTAACCACGCGCGCAAACTCCGCAATTCTTAACACATTCGACTAAAATTCGCGGGATTGGCGTAACGAGTTCTTTCGTTCTCTCCCTTTAATTGTACCGCAGACTCTAGGGGAGTATTGTCTATGCGTGTGTCCAAGCCTGTCTCGGCCATTGCAGGAAAATTCAAATGCTATCTCCGTGATAGCACCGCGACCACAAGTATGATCTTCGGCATTGCTGCGATTCCGTTCTTCATGGCAGCAGGCGTTGCCGTCGACATGTCGCGCGCCAACATGGAGCAGACTGCGTTCCATGCTGCTCTCGACAGCGCGGCGCTTGCGATTGCCGCGGATGACCGCTCATCCACGCAAGGGCTTTCTGAAGAGCAGATCATCGAGCGCGAAGCTGAACTCAAGGTTATCGCGGAGGACTATGTCGAAGCGAACTATAGCAGTGATTCCTTCACTGCGGAGATCACCTCGCTCGATGTGCAGATCACCGGTCAGGACGTGACGCTGACCTCGACCGCCCAATTCCCGACGACCATCATGGGCATTTTCGGAATTGATACCATCGATCTCGACTTCCTCAGCCGTATCAAGAAAGCTATGCGGCCCATCGAGATCGTCATGGTGATGGATACTACAGGCTCCATGTCATCCGGCGGCAAGATTACCGGCGCCAAGGCGGCGGCCCATCAACTCCTCGACACACTCTACAGTGGCTCGCTCTCCAGCGCGCCACAGAGCGAATATCTGCGCACGGCGCTTGTTCCGTTCTCCGGCGCGGTTCGTCTCAACAAGAATGCCTATGACTTCAATCTCAACTGGATCGATACAGCAGGTACAAATCCGCTGTCGAAGTTGAACTTTAACCAGAGCATCGCTGCACCGGCCGCTTGGAACAGCTATTATGCCTGGTCGCAGATCAAGAGTTCTTCGAGTGTGTATCATAGCTGGAACGGCTGTGTGGAAACGCGCATGCCTGGGTCCGCGGCCCTCGGCACTGACTACAACGTGAACGATGGGGCTCCTGATATCAGTCTTCCCGTCACATTGTTCCCGGCATATTTCAATCCTGACACGCGGAGCACCAGCTACGGCCTCAACTATGTCACGGGCACATCTACAACTGCCGTGGGCAGTGAGTGCAGAGGTCTGACGTCGACCGTGTGCAGCAGCACCACGACGACGAATCTCTACATGAAGCAGGAAAACTACTACAAATACGTCGACAAGAACGTTGGAGCGGAATCAACCTCAACAAGCGGCCCGTGGACGAATTGCACTGGTTCGTCCATCGTCCCGATGACCTATGACAGGGCAAAGGTTGAGGCAGGCATCGATGCGATGGTTGCAACGGGCCCTACAGTCATTCCTGAAGGTCTGGCTTGGGGTTGGCGCGCCCTCTCGCCGACGGAACCTTTCACCAAGGTGGAAGGTTCTGGTTCTCTCGCGGCAACTACAATCTCACCCTACAATGACGTGCGCTGGCAGAAGATCATGGTGCTGATGACGGACGGCGATAATGATGTCAGTCCCGGCGCCTACACCATGAATGGCACCACTTATACCGCCTACGGCCGCCAGAATGAGACGCTTGCCACCAACAGGTTCGGCACAACGTCAACGGGTTCCATTGAGGGTGCCCTGGACACGGCCATGAGCACGATCTGCACAAATGTCAAAGCCAATGGCGTCAAGCTCTATGTTGCCGCCTTTGGCACGGGCATCTCCACGGCAACCAAGGACCTTTTGAAGGCTTGCTCGTCCGGCACTGAATATTACGCCGAGGCAACGACATCGGCCGACTTGACGGCGTTCTTCGACCATATCGGCCAGGATGTGCTCAGCAAGTCGATCTACGTCGCGAACTAATTCTCCCTGAACTGACCAAGGCTGCCCTGCCAATCTGGCTGGGCGGCCTCTTTTTTTTATTGCGCCGCACCACAAAAAGCCGCATTTTCCGCAGTGAATCGCGCAGTGCGGCGCAACCTCAGTCAGATTTTCCCGAGTCAGCCATGTTGAGATCGAAAACCATCGTATTTGCCCTGTTCCTTGCCGCGACTATTGCGGTACCGGCGGAGGCTAAACGCACTTCCCTTTCCGGCAATCTCCTTGCTGGCCAGGCGGCGCTTAATTTGCGGGATCCCGAGGCTGCGGGAGGTTATTTCGCCGAGGCGCTAAGGCAGGATCCGGGCAATTCGGCCCTGATGGAGCGGCTGTTCCAAGTCAGGTTGAGCACCGGCGACATGGCCGGCGCGGAGCAGTTCGCAAGCCGTATCCTCAAGTTCAACAGCCAACACAGGATGGCGCGTCTGGTGCTGGGCCTCAAGGAGTTCCGGGCCAGGCGCTACGAGGCGGCGCGGTTACATTTCAATGAAGCCTCCTACACACCGGTTGGAGAGCTTACTTCCGCGCTCCTCATTGCATGGTCTTATGCTGGCGAGGGGTCGCTGCCTGCCGCCATGCGGGCCCTCGACAAGCTTGACGGCAATGACTCCTTTGCCAATTTCAAGTCGTTTCACTCTGCCTTGGTTGCGGATTACCTGAAGTCCTCCATCCGGGCTGATGCCGCCTACAAGAAGGCCTATCAGGATGCCGGAACGAGCCTCAGGGTCACGCAGGCCTTTGCAAGCTTCCTGGCGCGCAACTCGCGAATTGAGGAAGCCATGAAGGTTTATGCGGACTTTCTCGCCGGCGGCGAACGCAATGCCTTGATCGAGGATGCGCGTAGCCAGTTGGCGGCGGGCAAGATTCCGAGGCCCTTCATTGAAACGCCGCAAGGCGGGGCGGGCGAGGCGCTGTTCTCGCTGGCAGCGGCCATGAATGACGATCAAAGCATCGATCTTGCATTGCTGTACGGGCAGTTGGCGCTTGAATTCAACACGGACAAGCCGGTCATGCTGACGATGCTCGGCGATATCCTGACGACCGCCCAGCGCTTCGAGTACGCCAACACCATCTATGACCGGATTGATGCGAAGTCGGCACTGCGCGCCAATGCGGATACGGAAGTGGCCCTCAATCTGCAAAGACTGGAGCGAAAGCAGGAAGCGGAAGTGCGCATGAAAGCGCTTTTGGCGCGTGAGCCCAATAATTTCGACGGCTGGGTGGCGCTCGGCACCATCTATCGCAACATGGAACGCTATGCGGATGCAAGCGCTGCATATGACAGTGCGCTGAAAGTTGAGCCCGTTGCCCAGCGCTCACATTGGTCAGTGTATTACTACCGCGGCATCAGCTTCGAACGGCAAAAGAAATGGAGCGAAGCAGAATCCGATTTCCGCAAAGCCCTGCAACTGTCGCCAGACGAGCCTTCCGTTCTCAACTATCTCGGCTATTCGCTCATCGATTCGGGCCAGAAGCTCGACGAAGCATTGGCGATGGTAAAGAAGGCTGTCGACCTCAGGCCCAATGACGGTTACATCGTGGACAGCCTGGGATGGGCCTATTATCAGCTCAGGGATTTTGACAATGCCGTTCAGCACCTGGAGCGGGCGGTTGACCTCAAGCCGGGCGATCCTGTCGTCGCCGATCATCTGGGAGATGCCTATTGGCGTACAGGGCGGACACTTGAAGCGAAGTTCCAGTGGCAGCACTCCAAGGACAACAAGCCGGAGCCTGAGGATCTTGCACGCATTGAAGAGAAGCTGAAGCAGGGCCTTCCGGATTTGCCGCCCCCCGTCAAGCCCGCCGATAACGGACAGGTTCAGCCCAGCAACGGTTGATGTTCGCGCCATTTCTCGAAAGAGCTCCCGCCAAGGTCAATCTGGCGCTCCATGTGCTTGGCCGCCGCGCCGATGGTTATCATGAGCTCGATTCCATCGTCGCCTTTGCCGATGTCTGCGATGCGTTGCTGTTTGAACCATCCCGATCGACAAGTCTCACGGTCACAGGCCCACACGGAGCAAGTCTTTCCGCGGGAGCGGACAACCTAGTTCTGAGGGCCTTGCATGAATTGCGGAAGCTCGTGCGGCTTCCCGAGATGCACATCACACTCGAGAAAGTTCTTCCGGTGGCATCGGGTCTGGGCGGAGGATCGGCAGATGCCGCCGCCACACTACGAGGAGGCTTGCGGGCGGGTGACGTGGAGTTGTCTGATGAAACGCTGCGGCAGATCGCGCTTCGCATCGGTGCCGATGTGCCTGTGTGCCTGACGCCAAAGGCTTGCCGGATGCGGGGAATTGGCGAGGCCATCAGCACATTTAGCATTCCCCATGAGGCCATTGTCCTTGTCAATCCAGGGGTGCCATGCGCCACGTCTGGCGTCTTTACAGCGCTTGGCCTTTCAGCCGGGCAAGCACATCTCAAAGGCCTTGATCCGTCGGATCCTTCGACATGGCGCAATGATCTGGCGCAGCCGGCCATGAGCGTGCAGCCGGCCATCAGCAAAGTGCTCGGCGTTTTGCGCGGCATGCCGGCCTTCGGCGTGGTCAATATGTCGGGATCGGGGGCTACGTGTTTTGGTCTGTTGTCCGATTCAGCACAGGCCGAGACGGTCGCCCGGGAGATTGCCGCGGCGCATCCTGCCTGGTGGGTTAAGGCCGCGCGGTTGAGTTAGAATCTTAGTGGGTTCTGCTCACGCAGAAATCCACTGCTTCAAGGAGCGCAGCCTTCCAGTCATTGTCGGCGAATATGGCGAGGGCGTCCTTCGACAATTGCCCGTAGTGACGGGCGCGGTTCATCGTTTCGGCAATGGAACCATGCCGCTCGAGCAGCTTCTGGGCATAAATGAGATCATCATTCGCTTGGCTGCCTTCCTCAAGCGTGCGCTTCCAGAATTTGCGTTCCGGCTCGCTGCCACGGCGGAATGCGAGAATGACAGGCAGTGTAATTTTCCGCTCGCGGAAATCATCGCCGACGCTCTTGCCCATGGCGGCGCGGCTTCCGGCGTAGTCCAGCGCGTCATCAATAAGCTGGAAGGCGATGCCGAGATTGCGGCCATAGGCTTCCAGGGCTTCCTGTTCCTTACGCGGCCGGTTGGAGATGACGGCGCCCACGCGGGCAGCGGCGGAGAAGAGGGCAGCCGTCTTGGAGACAACGACCTTGAGATAGGAGTCTTCGGTGGTAGCTGTGTCTTGGGAAACTGCAAGCTGCAGCACTTCGCCTTCGGCGATGACGCAGGCCGCTTCGGAGAGGATGCGTAGGCACTCGAGCGAGCCTGTTTCCACCATCATCTTGAAGGCCTGGCCGAGGAGATAGTCGCCGACGAGGACGCTCGCCTGGTTGCCCCAGATGATGCGGGCCGCTTCCTTGCCGCGGCGCATGTCGCTTTCATCGACCACATCGTCATGGAGCAGTGTTGCGGTGTGCATGAACTCCACCGACATGGCGAGCTTGACGTGGTGGAGGCCGCTGTAGCCGCACATGCGTGCGGCAGCCACCGTCAACATGGGCCTGATGCGCTTGCCGCCGGAGTTGATGAGATGGCCTGCCAGTTGCGGAATGAGTTCTACATGGCTCTGGGCCTTCTCCAGGATCAGGTCGTTGATGAGGGTCATGTCCTGGCTGGTGAGCCGCACCAAGGGATCGAGGCTCGGCTGCGGCCGACCATCTGACTCAACTTGCCCGTCAAAGGGTATAACTACGCCCATATTGCCCAACGTCCTTTGCTTGCCCCGACCATAGCCCGTCCGGGCTGGCCGCTCGCGCGGCGCGTTGCCGCTGTTGCCAGTTCATCAGTCATTTGGTTTGCCCCCATACTCTGGTAACTTCCCGTTCACCAAACTTCTTTAGCGTTGGCGGGATGCAGTTGGCCATGGACACCCAAACACAGCAGGCGCCTCCACCACCTCAGAGTGCCGGTATGCCGCAGTCGTTGACCGAGGATGCATTCCTGGGCGGCAAGCTCAAGATTCTGCAGCCGGAAAAAGGTTACCGTGCCGGCATTGACGCGGTTTTTCTTGGCGCTTCGATTCCAGCGCAGTCCGGGGATGCCGTTTTCGAGGCGGGAATCGGCGTGGGCGTTGCCTCGCTCTGCCTCTTGTCCCGTGTTCCCGCAGTTGATGTCACGGGCATGGAAATCGCCGCCCGCTACGCCATGATGTGCGAGGAAAATGCCAAACGGAACGGTTACGGCCAGCAGCTTCGCGTCATCCATGCCGACGTCAAGGAGGCGCTGCGCAAGGATCTATCATCCATGCCCCAGCATGGCAGCTTTGCCCATGCCTTTGCCAATCCGCCCTATTTTGAGGAAGGCAAGGTCACGGCCTCGCCCAGCCTGCTCAAGGCGCAGGCGCACTCCTTTGGCCCCGATGATCTGGAACTTTGGATCAAGGTGATGGCGGCCATGGTGTGCCTGCGCGGCACCGTGACGATGATTCACCGCCCGGAGACCTTGGGCAAGATTCTCAATGCTATGGAAGACAAGTTCGGAGACATTCGCGTCGCTCCCCTCTATGCGCGCGAGGGCACGGCGGCGAGCCGCATCGTGGTGCAGGGTGTCAGGGGATCGCGCGCGCCAATGCAGCTCCTGCCGGGACTGGCGCTGCACCGCGCTGACAGCGCCTTCACGCCCGATGCCGATGCGGTGTTGCGCGAAGGCATGGCCTGGCGGCTGCGCTAAATTCTTGCAATTCCGGATGATTATCCCCAGTTAAGCGGCCATGCGCCGCTTTCTCCTGAAATTCCTGCCACCCTCCTGGTTGAAGAAAACCCCCATTATTCATGTGGTTCGCCTGGAAGGGGCGATCATATCCGGCAGGTCCCTCAGGGGCGGCAACCTCAACATGCAGGTGCTCGAGCCTGTGTTGGTGAAGGCTTTTCGCAAAGGCGTTGCGGCCGTTGCCTTGCAGATCAATTGCCCCGGCGGCTCGCCGGTGCAGTCAGCGCTCATCAGCGAGCGCATCCGGGCGCTCTCGGCGGAACACAAGGTGCCGGTTTATGCCTTCTGCGAGGATGTGGCGGCCTCCGGCGGCTACTGGCTTGCCTGCGCAGCTGATGAAATCTTTGCTGACGAAAACTCCATTATGGGCTCGATCGGCGTCATTTCCATGGGTTTCGGCTTTCCGCAGGCATTGGAAAAACTCGGCATTGAGCGGCGTGTTTACACGGCAGGCGAAGCCAAGAGCACCAATGATCCCTTCAAGCCGGAAAAACCTGAGGATGTGAAGAGGTTGCAGGAGCTTCTTGAGGAAATGCATGAAAGTTTCAAGACCTTGGTGCGCGAGCGCCGCAGGGACAAGCTGAAGAGCGAGGACAAGGAGTTGTTTTCCGGCGCCTTTTGGACCGGCGCCAAGTCGAGAGAGCTCGGACTGGTGGATGGCCTTGGCCATATGCGCGCCATCATGAAGGCAAAATTTGGTGAGAAGGCCATTTTCAGGAAGATTCCCCTGCAACAGGGATGGGGCCTCAGGCGTTTGGGCTTTGCCCAGTTGACCGATGTACCCGAAGCGGCGCTGGAAACATTGGAGGCGCGTTCCCTGTGGCAGCGTTTTGGGCTATGATTTCGGCTAGAGCAAATTCCGGCCAAGTTGCAGACTTGGCCGATAAGAATTTGCTCCAACATATTGAGTGGGCGCGAATTCTCTTCGATCGCGTGTTTCCATGCGATCGGAAAGCGCGCTAAGTACGGAGCGTGGAACAATGACACTTGTGCGCAAACTGATGATGGCGGGAGCGACCATGATCGCGGGCTTCGCCCTCAAGAAAATCCTGGGCCAGATCGAAGCGCAGTCTGAAAAGATCAAGCAACGGGTAGAAGAAAAGCGTGACCCGCGCGAGTTCAAGCGGCTGAAACAGGATCCGGAGACCGGCGTCTATTACGCCGAGGACTGAGCCCTTGCCGTCGCCGCAGGATACCGACCGCTGGCTCGATAATGTCTATCACGCCAAGGATCGCGGCAGCCTCAACGAAATATATGACCGCTGGGCCGCGACCTATGACGCCGACCTGCAGCTTACGGGCTATTTGCACTTTCCGGTGATCACCGGCCTCGTGTGCCGCCATGTGAAAGGCCGCGATGCCGCGATCTTGGACGCTGGCGTTGGCACGGGCACGGTTGGATCGCTGCTCAATCTCCTGGGCTTCAACAATCTGACCGGGCTCGACATGTCGGACGGCATGCTGGCCAAGGCGCGCGAGCGGCAATGTTATGCCGATCTCCGTAAGGGTGTTCTCGGCGAGCCGCTCGGCTTTACCGACCGCAGTTTCGATGCGATCCTTTCGACCGGCACTTTCACGTTTGGCCATGCCCCGGCGAGCGCCTTTGATGAATTGGTTCGCATTCTCGAAAAGGACGGCGTCATCATCTTCACTGTCGCAACGGCTGTCTGGGAAGAGCAGGGGTTCGGGACGAAGCTAGAATCGCTCGTTGCTTCAGGCCAGCTTGCGCCGGTCGAGGCTACACCCATCTACCGCCCCATGCCGTTTTCACCTGCGGAAAGTGGTGTGACCACACAGGCGCACGTATACCGCCGTGTTTCCTGACGCTTGACCCCCTGCCGCGCCTTCCCTAATCCGGCGCAATGGCGCTTGAACCGACCAAATCCTTCCAGGACCTGATTCTAACGCTCCATCAGTATTGGGCGGAACAGGGTTGCGTCATCCTCCAGCCCTATGACATGGAAGTGGGCGCGGGCACCTTTCATCCGGCAACGACACTGCGCTCGGTCGGGCCTGCCCATTGGCGCGCCGCCTATGTTCAGCCTTCGCGCCGTCCCAAGGACGGGCGCTATGGTGAGAACCCCAACCGGCTGCAGCACTATTACCAATACCAGGTGATCATGAAACCCTCGCCGCCGGATTTGCAGGAGCTTTATCTGGGTTCGCTCAAGGCCATCGGTATTGATTCCACGCTCCATGATTTGCGCTTTGTTGAGGACGATTGGGAAAGCCCGACACTGGGCGCCTGGGGCCTTGGCTGGGAAGTGTGGTGCGATGGCATGGAAGTCTCGCAGTTCACTTATTTCCAGCAGGTGGGTGGCCTCGATTGTTCGCCGGTTTCGGGCGAGCTCACCTACGGGCTCGAGCGGCTCGCCATGTATGTGCAAAACGTCGACAATGTCTTCGATCTGAACTTCAATGGATTGCCTAAGGGCAAGGGCCGCATCACCTATGGCGATGTCTTCCTGCAGGCAGAGCAGGAATATTCCCGCTACAATTTCGAGGAAGCCGATACGGAGATTTTGCTCAAGCGCTTCGAGGAATGCGAACGGGAATGCAAGGCGCTGCTGGAGCGTAACATTGACGGCAACAAGCCCACGCTTTCACTTCCGGCCTATGACCAGTGCATCAAGGCCTCGCACACTTTTAACATGCTCGATGCGCGTGGCGTCATCTCGGTGACGGAGCGCCAGGCCTATATCCTGCGCGTGCGTGAACTCGCCAAGGCCTGTTGCGAAGCCTGGAGCCAGACCAAGGGAGGGATGGGCGCATGAGCAAGGGTCACATCGCGGGCTACGAGCCTATGGAAGTGCAAGTTGAAGCAGGCAAGACCTACTGGTGGTGCCGTTGCGGGTTTTCGCAGAACCAGCCCTTCTGCGACAGCAGCCATAAGCGCGAAGGAAAATTCGAGCCCGTTGAATGGACCGCCAAGAAATCCGGCACGCGCTATTTCTGCGTCTGCAAGCAGACGAACAATCCGCCCTTCTGTGACGACACGCACAAGACGCTGACGAATTAAATGCCCCAGCTCCTTATCGAACTCTTCTCCGAGGAAATTCCAGCCCGCATGCAGGCGAAGGCGGCGGAAGATTTGCGTGGCCTTATCACCAATGGGCTGGTGGAGGCGGGGCTCACGTATGAAGGCGCGCAGGCGCACGCCACGCCGCGCCGGCTCGTGCTCGCGATTGATGGCTTGCAGGCCAAGGCTGCCGATACG
>JAIBJH010000094.1 GCA_020029455.1 Hyphomicrobiales bacterium | reverse complement strand
TGAAATACTCCGTCTTCTCACTTCTCAAGAACGCACTGAGCGGCCACCAGAACTGGGCGCCGGCGTGGCGCGATCCAGCGCCGAAATCTTCCTATGACATCGTGGTCGTGGGCGGCGGCGGGCATGGGCTCGCCACAGCCTATTATCTCGCCAAGGAATTCGGCCTCTCAAACATCGCGGTGTTGGAAAAAGGCTGGCTGGGCTCGGGCAATGTGGGGCGCAACACCACCATCATCCGCTCCAATTACATGTTGCCCGGCAACAACCCCTTCTACGAACTCTCGATGAAACTGTGGGAAGGGCTGGAACAGGATTTCAACTTCAATGCCATGGTCTCGCAGCGGGGCGTACTCAATCTTTGCCACACGGACCCGCAGCGCGATGCCTTTGCGCGGCGCGGCAATGCCATGCGGATTGATGGCGTCGATGCGGAATTGCTCGACGCGGCCGATGTGCGCGCCATGTATCCGTTCTTCGATTTTGACAATCCGCGTTTTCCCATCAAAGGCGGATTGCTGCAGCGGCGCGGCGGAACAGTGCGGCACGATGCAGTGGCCTGGGGTTATGCGCGGGGCGCCGATCAACGCGGTGTCGAAATAATCCAGCATTGTGAGGTGAAGGGCATCCGCATCAAAAAGGGCCGTGTTGTGGGCGTTGAAACAACTCGCGGGTTCATCGGTTGCAAAAAGCTGGGGCTGGCAACTGCGGGCAATTCATCGGAGACGGCGGCGATGGCGGGGCTGAAACTTCCCATTGAAAGCCATGTGCTGCAGGCTTTCGTGTCGGAAGGGCTGAAACCTTTCATTGACGGCGTGGTGACTTTCGGCGCGGGCCATTTCTATGTCTCGCAGTCCGACAAGGGCGGGCTTGTCTTCGGTGGCGATCTCGACGGCTACAACTCCTATGCGCGGCGCGGGAACCTGCCGATGGTGGAACATGTGATCGAGGCGGGCGTTGCCATGATCCCGGCACTTGCGCGCGTGCGAGTGCTGCGCTCCTGGGGCGGTATCATGGACATGTCGATGGATGGTTCGCCCATCATCGATAAAACATCCGTAGGCGGATTATATCTCAATACCGGCTGGTGCTATGGCGGCTTCAAGGCAACACCTGCCTCCGGCTTCTGCTTTGCGCATCTTTTGGCGAGAGATGAGCCACAGGCAACCGCCGTAGCCTACAGGCTCGACCGTTTCCGCCGTGGTTACATGCTGGATGAAAAGGGGCAGGGCGCGACGCCCAATCTGCATTGATGATGAGTCGCCTCCGCACAACATTCTCCGTCCGTCACCCCGGCGAAGGCCGGGCCCCATTGAATCGTCAACCACAATTCCCTTCGTGTCTTGTTGAACCTTCCGTTGGCGCACGACATGCGGCCAAGTGGGTCCCGGCTTTCGCCGGGATGACGATTTGGGGAGCAATTTGATCATCACCTGTCCCCATTGCGGCGCGCGGCCGGTCGAGGAGTTCACCTTTCTCGGCGATGCCAAACCGCAGCGGCCGACATCCAATGATCCATCATCAATGGAGCAGTGGTTCGATTACGTCTATCTCCGCGACAATCCCAAGGGCCGCATCGATGAGTTCGCGCATCACTCGGGTGGTTGCCGCGCCTGGCTGGTAGTCACGCGCAACACGGAGACCCATGAAGTCCATGGCACAGTGACGGCTAAGGACTATGCGGTGCGCGCCAAGAAGAGTGGGCGCTGATGGGCAGCTTTCGTCTTTCCTCAGGCGGCCTCATAGACCGCTGCAAGCGGCTCAATTTCACCTTTGATGGCGAGTCATTTCAAGGCTTTGCGGGCGATAGCTTAGCTTCCGCTTTAATGGCCAATGGTCGGATGCTGATGGGCCGCTCCTTCAAGTATCACAGGCCGCGCGGTCCCATCACAGCAGGTGCTGCGGAGCCCAATGCGCTGGTGGAGTTGCGCAGCGGCGGGCGCAAGGAAGCCAACACCCGCGCCACCATGGTCGAGCTCCATGAAGGCCTTGAGGCCAAGAGCCAGAACCGCTGGCCATCGCTCGGCTTCGACGTGGGTGCGATCAATTCGCTCGCCTCATCAATCTTCGTTGCGGGCTTCTACTACAAGACCTTCATGTGGCCGAAGAGCTTCTGGGAGAAGATCTATGAACCGCTGATCCGCAAGGCGGCAGGCCTGGGCGCTGCATCGCGTGAAGCCGATCCTGACCGTTATGAAAAATCTTACGCTCACTGTGATCTGCTGGTGATCGGCTCAGGCCCAGCAGGCCTCATGGCAGCACTTGCTGCGGCGCGTTCCGGCGGGCGGGTGATCCTGGCCGATGAAGGATCGGAACTGGGCGGCTCGCTGCTCTTTGAGCGGGAAGAGATTGGCGGAAAGACCGGCCTCGAATGGGCGCGTGGCGTCATTGCCGAACTGGCGTCGATGACCAATATCACGCTGATGCCGCGCACCACGATCTTTGGCTGGTTTGATGGCAATATCTTTGGCGCGGTGGAGCGCGTGGCTGATCATGTCGCAGCACCAACGCACAACGAGCCACGCCAGCGCTATTGGCGCATCATCGCCAAGAAGGCGGTGCTGGCGGCGGGTGCGGAGGAACGCCCCATCGTGTTTGGCGGCAATGATGTGCCAGGTGTGATGACGGCCTCTGCGATGCGCCACTATGCCAACCGCTATGGCGTGGCGGCGGGGCACAACATTGCGGTGTTTGCCAACAATCCGTCGGGTGCGCGCAGCTTGCGTGATCTCAGGGCTCATGGCCTCAATGCCACTGCGGTTGATCATCCCATCATCAATGTGAAGGGCGGCAAGGGCGTCAAAGCCGCGGTGCTCGCAGGCGGGCATGATATTCCCTGCGATGCGATAGCAGTGTCCGGTGGCTGGAGCCCAATCGTCAATCTCATGTGCCATCGCGGTACGCGGCCCGTCTGGAATGAAAAGCTCGCCGCCTTCCTGCCTCCCGATGTGGGCGCGGAGTTCGTGGCGGCGGGATCGGCCAATGGCAAGATGCTGCTCTCCGAATGCCTCACCGATGGTGCGGCCAAGGGCACGCTGAAGGGCAAGCCGCCCGCAGTTCCGAAATGCAAGGATGAAGCCTATGCCATCTCGCCGCTGTGGTGGGTGAAGGAGTCAAAGGGCAAGGCCTTTGTCGACTATCAGAATGACGTGACGGTGAAGGATCTGCCGCTCGCCGCGCGGGAAGGCTACAATCACATCGAGCTTGCCAAGCGTTACACCACGGCTGGCATGGCGACGGACCAGGGCAAGCTCGGCAATATTAATGCCATTGCCATACTCGCCGAGGCGACAGGCAAGACAATTCCAGAAATCGGCACGACAACATTCCGGCCCTTCTACACGCCCGTCTCATTCGGTGCTTTTGCGGGTCCTTTCACCGGCAAACACTTCCAGCCGGTGCGCAAGTCGCCACTGCATCAATGGGGAGAGGAACAGGGCGCGGTCTTTGTTGAAACGGGATTGTGGATGCGGTCCTCCTGGTTTCCGCGCAAAGGCGAGGACTGGCTGGCCGCGGCGACGCGCGAAGTCAAGGCAACGCGCAATGGTGTCGGCCTTTGCGATGTCTCGACCCTCGGCAAGATCGATGTGCATGGCAAGGATGCGGGGCGTTTTCTCGATATTCTCTATTGCAATACGTTCTCGACACTCGCTGTCGGCAAGGCGCGTTATGGGTTGATGCTGCGCGAGGACGGCATCGTGATGGATGACGGCACCACTTCGCGTTTCGCCGAAGATCATTTCGTAATGACAACGACCACGGCCAATGCGGCAAAGGTCATGTCGCACATGGAGTTCGTGCATCAGGCGCTGTTCCCGGAACTTGATGTGACCTACACCTCCGTCACCGAGCAATGGGCGCAGATGGCGATGGCCGGGCCTTCTGCTCGTGCCACGCTCAACAAGATCGTGGATGGCGCAAAGCTCGATGACACGAACACGCCTTACATGGCGGCGCGAGAGATCAGCATCCTCAAGGGACTTCCGGCGCGGCTGTTCCGCATTTCGTTTTCGGGTGAGCATGCTTATGAGCTGGCGGTGCCCGCCGATTTCGGCAATGGCGTGGCCCGCGCCCTCATGCAAGCCGGAAAGGAATTCGGCATCATGCCCTATGGCATCGAGGCGCTCTCCATCATGCGCATCGAGAAAGGCCATGTGGCGGGTGGCGAGCTTAACGGCACGACGACCGCTGGCGATCTTGGCCTTGGCAAGATGATGTCGACCAAAAAGGACTATATCGGCCGCGTGATGGCAGGGCGCGAGGGCCTTGTTGACCCGAAGCGGCAGGTGGTCGTCGGCATCAGACCGGTCGATAAACGCGACAGGCTTCGCGCAGGCTCGCATTTGCTGACGCGCGGGCAATCACCCTCCCTTGCTAATGATCAGGGTTACATCACGTCTGTCGCGTGGTCGCCGATGCTCAATATGTGGATCGGGCTGGCGCTGCTTTCCGATGGCCGTAACCGCAAGGGCGAGGTGGTGCAGGTGTTCGACGGCCTGCGCAATCATCACATGCTGGCGGAAATCTGCGAGCCGATGCAATTCGATCCGGAAAACCGGAGGCTCCATGCTTAGAGAGTCTCCGCTGAAAGATGTGGTGCGGGCCGGCCGCTATGGCGCGGACAAGGGTGCGCCGGGTGTCACGCTGTCTGTTGTGCATCCGCTATCTCTGGTGATGGTCATTGCGCGCAAGGGCAAGGCTAAAGCCGCGAAGGAAAGTCTCACTGCAATGCGCGGTGCGACTGTCATGTGGGCGGGACCGGACCAGTATTATGTGAAGGGTGCAGAGGCGGCGGCACTGAAGAAGAAACTGGGCGATGCAGCTTCCATCATCGACCAGAGCCATGGCCGGGTGATGTTTCGTATTTCTGGCCCGAAATCGCGAGCGCTACTCGCCAAGGGCACGCCAGTTGATCTGCATGCGGATGAATTTCCCATCGGGAAGTCCGCCGTCACGCAAATGGCTCATGTTGGCGCGCATCTGACGTGCACCGGAAAAGACGACTTCGAGCTTTCCGTTTTCCGGGGCTTCTCGGAAAGTTTCTGGGAGTGGCTGACGGAGCAGGCGCTGGAGTTTGGTTATCAAGTCAATTGAGAATGCCGCATTGGCGGCCTGCACCCACCCCTGACCCCTCCCTCAAGGGAGGGGAGAAACTACTCATTCACCCTCAAGGGAGTGGAGAAGCTAAAATGCACCCCTCCCCTTGGGGAGGGGAGTTGCGCAGGCCCGGAGGGCGGGTGGGGCGGCAAACTACGTCCCACAAAACGTAGCGTGGACTTCTTCGGCGGCGAGGGGTGCTGCTTCAAAGCCCGCCATATTCAGCTTTTCCCCGAAAGGCGTGCGCAGCAAATCGCACAGTGTATTGAAGCGCGTGTAGTTGCCTTCCTCTGCCTCTTTCAATGCGGATTCCACCTGATGATTGCGGGGAATGTAGACCGGATTCATACGCGCCATCAGGTCCGTGCCGGGCGCCTTTCCTTCCAGTCTTGCCTTCCACGCTGCCTGCCAGCTTGCATCGCCGGGTTCTTCTCCGCGCGTCAGGTTGCGGAAGAAGAGGGTGAAATCCAGCTCCATCTCCATCAGCATCTTCAGTGTGGCGGCGATAAAATCGCCATCATCGGCGCGGCGTTCAGCAATGCCCAACTTTGCCATCATTCCCAATTCGAAATGCTGCTCGAATTGCGGAAGGAATTTCTCCAGCGCTACTCTTGCCTGCACGACGGCTTTTTCCTGATCGGCATCCAGCAATGGCAGCAGGCATTCGGCAAAGCGCGTCAGGTTCCACAGGGCGATGCCCGGCTGCTGGTCCCAGGCATAGCGGCCCCATTCATCGATTGAGGAAAACACCTTCTTCGGATGAAACGTGTCCATGAAAGCGCAGGGGCCATAGTCTATAGTCTCGCCCGAGATTGCCATGTTGTCGGTATTCATCACGCCGTGGATGAAGCCCACACACATCCATTGGGCGATGAGCTTGGCCTGCCGCGCGATGGCATTTTCGAGCAACCACAGAAAGCGTGAGTCATCGGCGGGATAGCCCGAATAGCTGCGCTTCAATTCATGATCGGCGAGGGCGCGCAATCCCTCCACATCCCGGCGCGAGGCCGCAAACTGGAAGGTGCCGACGCGCACATGGCTTCTCGCCACACGCGCCAGAATGGCGCCGGGCTCCTTCCTCCGGCGATAGACTTCCTCTCCCGTGGTGACGACAGCAAGAGCGCGCGTGGTCGGGATGCCGAAGCCCGCCATGGCTTCGCTGACGATATATTCGCGCAGCATCGGCCCAAGCGCTGCTCTGCCATCGCCATTGCGGGAGAAGGGCGTTGCGCCGGAACCCTTCAACTGAATCTCGAATAGGCCCTTCGGCGTCTCAAGCGTCGCGATAAGATGGGCGCGGCCATCTCCCAACACCGGCACCCAATTGCCGAACTGATGACCGGAATAAGCCAGCGCCACGGGCTCCTGTCCCGGAAAAGGTCCATTGCCCGATAATGCAGCGAGTGTCTCGGGCCGTTCAAACCAATCTTCGGCCAAGCCCAGCGCCGCCGCCAAGGCATCATTGCGCGCAACCAGCTTGGGCGCCTCGACAGGAACCGGCGCTACGGCGCGATAGAAAGTCTCGGGCAGGTTGGTGGCAAGGTTCACTTCTTCAGCCAGTTCATGTCCGGATAGGGAATGGGCTCCTTGGCCCTGAAGGCAAAGCGGCGGAAAATCTCGCCATAGCCCTTCATTGTGTAACCGTTGTTCCTGGCCAAAAGTTCCGCCCTCTCGGCGCGGTAATAGGCGGGCAGCTTGTACCAGGCGAGCGCCGGCCTCGTGTGGTGCGCCACATGAAGATTGTTGTTGAGGAAGAGCAGTGCCCAGAATGGCGAGGCTTCAACGATGATGGTGCGGTGGTTCACGTCTTCTGCCGCCTGGTGCTCACAAAAAGAGCGCACCAGCGCAAGAGATACGCCGGGATAAGCTATCAGCAGATAGTATTGCCAGAAAGGCATGCCGCACACGCCGACAACCCACCAGATGATGATGGCACTCGACAAGGCAAAGAGACCCCAGGCTTTCGCCTTTTGCCTGTCGCCGAACAGGGCATCGCGGATGTCAGTTGGCCAGAACTGCAGGATGCTGATGGCAGGCCCCATCACCATGCGGCCCACCAGCGTGTGGTTCCACGCATAGAGCGTACGCTTCAAGCCCGGCATTTCCGCCCAGCTGTCAGGCAGCACGTAATAGCTTTCGGGATCCTTCACCGGGTCGGTGAGGTGAAGGTCATTGTGGTGCTGCAGGTGGGTTTCCTTGTAGCGCTGGTAAGGCAGCCACATGGCAGGCGCCAAAAAGATCAATGCCTCATTGAGCATGCGGCTCCGCGTCGGGTGGCCGTGGAGCACCTCATGCTGCAGCGAGGAATGGAGAGCCGCGAAATAAGCGCCCACGGGCAGGATCACCCACCATGGCAGGCTGGCATGGTTCCAGGTCAAAAGACCGAGGACGAGATAGACAAGCGCAATGACGGCTACGGTGGGCCATTCAATGGGCCGCCTACGGAAGGAAATTTCACCTACTGTTGACATGATCATAATTTACAATTTCACCGTGATTTGTTCCACTGGGAACGGTTGAGTTTTTTGACGCGGGGTTAAGAATGCTGGCGACATTGCCGATGTATGACTTTCCGGAGGCGCGGCCCGCCACCGAGGCCTTCTGGCAGGCCATCGCCCGGCGGCTGGGCGTTTCGGTGCCCTTGAGCCAGCCAGAAGATTGGATGGAAGGCTGGCGGCGGCAGGACCTCCTCTTCAGCCAGACCTGCGGCTATCCCTTCACCCATGAATTTGCCGGCAAGCTGAAGCTCGTCGCCACGCCCCACTATGCAGCGCCTGGTTGCGATGGGCCTCTCTATTGCTCGATCCTCCTCGCGCGGGAGCAGCGGCCCCTGCCGGAATTCCGCGGCAAGATCGCCGCCTTCAACAGCCGCGATTCCATGTCGGGCATGCTGGCCCTGAAGCTCATGTTTGCTCCTTTTGCGAATGAGGGACAGTTCTTCTCCCACGCTATCGAGACGGGCGGACATCTCGCTTCGCTGTCAGCCCTTCAGAAGGGCAAGGCAGACGTCGCGGCGATTGACTGCGTGACGGTTGCCTATGTGCGGCGCTACCGCCCGCAAGCCCTCATTGGCCTGGTGGAGGTTGGCCGATCGCCACAAGTGCCGGGATTACCCTTCGTCACCATTGCCGGTGATATCGACAAGCTCCATCAGACGCTGACCGATGTGTTTGCTGACGGAGCCTTGCGTGAAATCCGTGAAGCATTGCTGTTGGACGGCTTCTCACTCCTGGCCGAGGCCGACTATGCCGTCATTCCCCGTCTGGAAGCGGAGATGGAGGCTGCAGGCGGACTTTCTTTCCGGCAGTCAACTGATCGCCGGCTGCCATAGTGGAGCCGCGCCTATTCCAGCACCTTCGGCCAATTGGCGTTGGCGGCGGCAACATAGCCCGGAATATCAGACCGCCATTCCTCCTGCACGCCTTGCGAAAAATTCAGGTACAGCTTGCCATCGGCCACGGTCCAGATTTCCGGCTGGCCTTCGGCGGTTGCTCCTTGGGCGACGGCAAAGGCGCAGTAGCCGCCATATTGCGGGGCATATTTCTCCGGTGCCGCTTCAAATAGCTTGAGGTTTTCCGCAGACGCAAAACGCCAGCGCGCATCCTTCCACTGCGCGGTGAATTCCTCCTTGCCCTCCATGGGCGTCCCGCCGAAATAGCTCACCACGTCATAGCCGCCAGCTCCGACGCCGGCGATGAGACCCGTGAAGATTTCAGGCTCGGCCCAGGCTCTGGCCGTGAAGGTAATGAAAAGTGAAATGACAAGTAGCAGGCGTCTAACCATGGCATTGCTCCAGTTTATTTGCTTGGCGCGCTTCCTTTTCGCCCGGATGATTCCACCCGGGCGGGAAGCGCGCTAATCCCAGTTGTTTTCGCAAGAGTTTGCGCGGCGCTCCACACACGCCTGATCACATTCCGGCGATCTTCTTTCGCTCATTGCTTCAATAGTTTGCGGCAGGCACTGAAGGTAAGGACTTAGCGCGCTTTCCGACCGCGTGGCCCCGGCATTCACCGGGGTGACGCCACGCGGTCGAAAAGAACCGAAGGTCCGCGAAGCGAACTCGCGCCAAAGTAATATGTTGGAGCAAATTCTTATCGGCCAAGTCTGCAACTTGGCCGGAATTTGCTCTAGAGCGTGATCAGCTTTGAGCGAGTCTCCTCCCCCTTTACGGGGGAGGTGTCATTGCGTAGCAATGACGGAGGGGGTCACCGCATGTTGTAGCCCCCACCCGGCGCACAAGATGTGCGCCACCCTCCCCGCGCTGCGCGGGGGAGGGATAGAAGTTCGATACTCGCCTCAATAGATAGTGATCAGGCTCTAAGTCCTCAATCAGGCTTGTGGTGAATGAATGCACAAGCCAGCTTGTTGCCGTCGGGATCGCGCACATAAGCCACATAGAAGCTCGG
>JAIBJH010000300.1 GCA_020029455.1 Hyphomicrobiales bacterium | reverse complement strand
ATCGAAACCGCTCATCCGCCTCGCCTTCCAGAGTTCTCTCAAGCTGGGGCGGCCCGAAGAAGCTCTCACGCTCTATCAGCGGCTCATTCCTACGGGTCAACCGGACGATCCAGCTTTGTTCCGTCCCTTGGCACTCAGCTTTCTGACCAGCCATGTCCGTGATCCGCAAGAGCATGTGCGGATCGAGGCCTATACGACCCTGGCTGAACTCGGCCTCGCAGAAATTCAGGCCGTCCTGGAAGATGGCCTCCTCGATGGCTCGGTCCTGGTGCGGGCTCGTGCCGCAGACGCCATCGGTAAAGCCGGACTCGCAGGGAAGTCCGGCCCTTTGCGACGCGCGCTGAGCGATGCCACGCCACCCGTGCGAATTGCCGCCATGAACGCGCTCAGTGAAGCCAACGTCACCGACATCATGCCCTACCTCATCGACGTCGCAAGAAGAGATGACGGGCCGGAAGGTGTCTTTGCCTATGCCGCGCTCTACAGACTCGGCAAACAAGACATGCTGACCGACATTACCGGAGCGGCAACACTTCCGGAACCCGATGTCCGCATGGCAGCCTTGGGAGTCTTAGGGCGCTTGAAACGCCCATCGAGTCTGTCGGTCTTGAGCCAGGGTGTGTACGATCCGGAACCATCGGTTCGCGCGTTCGCTGCCGGCGCCTTGGGAGACTACGGACAAGCTGGCGGTGTGGCTCCACTCACCCATGCGCTCGGAGACGACATTGCGCGCGTGCGTGCTGTCGCAGCCCAAAGTCTTGGGAAGCTAGGCATTCGAGAGAATCACCCATTGCTGCGGGCGCTTACGCGCGATGCCAGTATGCAGGTGCGGGCCAGCGCGGTAGAGGGATTGCTGAGGTTGGGCGATACATCAGCCATTTCACTCGCCGCAGACTTGGCCAAACACCCGGACCCCTCGATCCGAACAGCGACTGCCCATGCATTGGGGGCAACCGCTGACAAAGAAGCCGTGACAATCTTGCAGGCCCTTCTGCAAGACAAACAGCCACAACCGCGTCTTTTTGCTGCGAAGGCTCTAGGTGCAACCGGTGCTCCAGTGATGCCGTTATTTAAAATAGCCTTGCAAGACACAGATATCGCCGTCAGACTTGCTGCAGCAGGCAGTGTGCTCCAGCAACTCCGACGTTCCGTACCCGCTTCCAAAATGCGTCAGCCCAAGAAATAATGTCATGTGGAAGTTTCTTGCCATTCTACTCTTGACCGCCGCATCGTTCGGTCTCGGATTCTACTTCGGCCAACGTCCCGTCGGCACATTGCAAGAAACAGTTTCGAGCCTGCAACAGTCGCTCAAAGACACCTCACGCAATATCATCGACACCACAATGGGAATCGAGAAAGACCTGCGCAGGCGGCAAGGGCTGCTGGACGCCAAATCACACATGCTGCAGGCGAAGTCAGAACTGTTCGATAAGAATCTTGGGGAGGCGGCCAAGCAACTCGGCGAGGCGGCTGACCGGCTGGATAATGCCACGAAGGGCGCGAAGCAGGATGAATCCATCCTCGCCATGCGGTCACTGACCGGAACGCTTCGAGAAGTGAGACTCGATGTGTCGATGGGAAAATCGGTGTCGATCAAGAAGCTCGACGAAATTCAAAGGGAGGTGGACCGGCAGCTGAACAAGTAACGAACCCGTGAAACGTTAAAGGTGAAAAGTGAAAGGTTTCGGAGGAAGATCCCCCGGCGGTTTCCGTTTCACCTTTCATGGCTTCTCATGGTTGCAGGATGCTCAAAAAGGCCAGCCTTCTCAGCCGCCCAACCCTGGCGCGCCAAGACGCGCCGTTCCGCAGGCACGGCCGCAGGCGAGTGAAGACCGCACTTCGTGTGGGCCGTTCGCCCGTGCAATGAATCTTGGCGAACGGATAAGCCCCTCTAGTTCTGCAGGATCTTTTTGCCCTTCATGACGATGTCGCCGGACGCTGTCACAGAAATCTTCTTGCCCTCTATCACAATGTCCCCGTTCTTCTTCATCTGAATACGGGCACTGCCGGTCTGAATCGTAATTTCATCTCCCGCATCGAGCAGCATTTTCTTGCCGGCCTTAATCGTGACGTCTTTGCCGGCCGTTTCGGACATATTGCCCCCGGCCTTCGTTGACACATTCTTTCCGGCACTCATTGAAATATCTTTGCCGGCATTCTCCGAAATATTGCTCGCCGCATCGACCGACTTATTCGCACCCACATTCTCGCTGCTGTTTCCTCCAACATTGACTGATTTGGCTGCGCCAATTTCCTCCGCCTTCGCCGCGCCAATAGTTTCGTTCATGCCGGCGCCGACAGTCACTTGGTAGGCCGTGCCGATGGTCAGCGCCCTTGCCAGCGCGATCGTATGGGCCGATGCCGTGTTGACGGTGATGGTCTCGTTGCCGCCTATGCTTTCGCTATGGTTCCCTCCCACCGTCAGAGTTTTGTTGGCGTCGATGGTTTCAGTATGGTTGGCCCCGACATGAATTGTCTTGTTGGACCCTACGTCTTCGCTCTGATCGACACCTACTTTCTTGGCTCGGTTGTTGCCTACGCTGAGCGTCTCGTCGTGACCGACAGTTTGATTCTTGTCGTTCTCAATGGCGATGGTCCAATCTTTCTGTCCGTGGAGATAAATTTCCTCGCTATCTTTTTTATCCTCAAATCTCCACTCGTTCGAACCCCCACCGCCCTTAGAGCTATTGGACTTGATTCCACTCTGAGTTTGGTTGGCTGGTAAGGCGTAGGGAGGCATCTGCTCCGCGTTGTAGACGCGGCCTGTGATGATGGGCCGATCTGGATCGCCTTCTAGGAACTCCACAATGACTTCCTGGCCAATCCGGGGCACAAACATGGCACCCCATTGCTTGCCGGCCCAATTCTGTGAGCTTCGAATCCAGCAGGAACTGTTTTCGTCTTTCTTGCCTTCACGATCCCAGTGGAATTGGGCCTTCACGCGCCCGTATTTGTCCGAGTAGATCTCCTCATCGCTCGGCCCCACAATCACCGCCGTCTGCGGCCCCTGGATGATCGGCTTCGGCGTAATCTGC
>JAIBJH010000093.1 GCA_020029455.1 Hyphomicrobiales bacterium | reverse complement strand
ACAAAATACCGCAAGGCTCACAAGGGCCGTATCCATGGACGCGCCACCAGCTGCAATACGCTGGATTTCGGCGCCTTCGGCCTCAAGGCCCTGGAGCCCGAGCGCCTGACTGCACGCCAGATCGAGGCAGCCCGCCGTGCACTGGCGCGTGGCATGAAGCGCGCTGGACGCATCTGGATCCGGGTGTTCCCGGATGTGCCGGTTTCCAAGAAGCCGGCGGAAGTGCGCATGGGTTCTGGCAAGGGCTCGCCCGAATACTGGGCGGCACGCGTGAAGCCGGGCCGTGTGCTGTTTGAAATCGATGGCGTGCCGCGTGGCGTTGCCGAGGAAAGCCTCGGTCTTGCTGCCGCAAAGCTTCCCATCAAGACGCGCTTCGTGGCGCGCCTCGGCGAATAAGGGAGGACGGAGAGATGAAAATCAGCGATGTCCGCGCCCTGACGAAGGACCAAGTCAAGGACGAGGTCCTGAAGCTCAGGAAGGAGCAGCTCAACTTGCGCTTCCAGCGCGCTTCGGGCCAGCTCGAGAAGACACACCGCATCAACCAGATCCGCAAGGACATTGCCCGTCTCAAGACGGTGCAGTCCGCCGCGGCCAAGGCCAAGTAGGAGAATTTAGAAACATGCCAAAGCGCATCCTGCAGGGCGTGGTCGTGAGCGACAAGAACGACAAGACCATCGTGGTGAAGGTGGAACGCCGCCTGCGCCATCCGGTGTTCAAGAAGACCGTGCGTATGTCTAAGAAGTACCACGCACACGACGAGAAGAACGAAGCCAAGACAGGCGAGATCGTCCGCATTCAGGAAACCCGGCCAATATCCAAGCAGAAACGCTGGATGCTGGTTGAGAAGGTCGACGCGTCGAAGGCTTGAGACTGAACAGGTGACACCATGATACAACAAGAGACAAATCTCGACGTTGCCGATAACTCAGGCGCCCGCCGCGTTCAGTGCATCAAAGTGCTGGGCGGTTCTAAGCGCCGCTATGCCAGCGTGGGCGACGTGATCGTCGTTTCCGTCAAGGAAGCGATTCCGCGCGGCCGCGTGAAGAAGGGCTCGGTAATGAAAGCCATCGTCGTGCGCACGGCGAAGGACATCCGCCGCGCCGATGGCTCGGCCATCCGCTTTGACCGCAACGCCGCCGTGTTGATCAATCCGCAGGGCGAGCCTGTTGGCACGCGCATCTTCGGACCCGTTCCGCGCGAGCTTCGCGGCAAGAACCAGATGAAGATCATTTCGCTCGCACCGGAGGTGCTATGATGGCAGCCAAGATCAAGAAGGGTGACAAGGTCATCGTCATTGCAGGCCGCGACAAGGGCCGCCAGGGCGAAGTCCTTTCCGTGTCTCCGACCGATAACCGCGCTGTCGTTTCCGGCATCAATGTCGTGAAGCGCCACACCAAGCAGTCGGCTGCCCAGGAAGGCGGAATCATTTCGAAGAGCCTGCCCATTCAGCTGTCCAACATCGCGATCCGCGATCCCAAGGACGGCAAGCCGACACGCATCGGCTACAAGATGGTGGGCGAGAAGAAGGTGCGCTTTGCCAAGCGCTCAGGAGAACAGATCGATGGCTGAGGACAAGAAGGCCAAGCCGGCGCCGGCCACGAAGGCCGATAAGCCTGCCGCCGCAGCAAAGGCCGATAAGCCGGCTGGCGCCAAGGAAAAGGCGCCGAAGAGAGGCGCCGAGAAGGCTGGCGTTGAGAATGCCAATGCCGGGCTGCCGGAAAATTATGTGCCGCGCCTGCGCAAGCACTATGATGAAGTGATCAAGCCAGAGCTCATCAAGAAGTTCGGCTATAAAAACGTCATGCAGGTGCCGCGCATCACCAAGATCGTGCTCAACATGGGCATTGGCGAGGCAACGCAGGATTCGAAGCTGGTCAATGTGGCCGCTTCCGAACTTGAGCGGATCGCGGGCCAGAAGCCGGTGCTCACCAAGTCGCGCAAGGCCATCGCCCAGTTCAAGATCCGCGAGAACCTGGCGATCGGCGCAAAGGTGACGCTGCGCAAGGTACGCATGTATGAGTTCCTGGATCGTCTCGTCACCGTGGCTCTGCCGCGAGTGCGCGACTTCCGCGGCCTCACCGACCGTTCCTTCGACGGCCACGGCAACTTCGCCATGGGCATCAAGGAGCACCTCATTTTCCCGGAAATCGATTATGACAAGATTGACCGGGTGTGGGGCCTCGATGTGATCGTGTGCACCACGGCAAAGACCGACGATGAGGCGCGCGCTCTGCTCGATGCCTTCAACTTCCCCTTCCGCAAAAGCCAACAGCGCAAAGCGGCATAAGGAAAGAGCCCCACCACATGGCAAAGACAAGCTCAGTCAACCGCAACGAAAAGCGCCGCAAGATGGCCCGCCAGTCGGATGCCAAGCGCAAGCGCCTCAAGGCGCTGATCAAGAACAAGACCACGACGATGGAGGACCGCTTCACCGCGGTTCTCAAGCTGGCGGAAATGCCGCGCAACTCGGCCAAGAACCGCATCCGCAACCGTTGTGAGGTGACGGGCCGTCCGCGCGCCTATTACCGCAAACTCAAGATGTCGCGCATTGCACTGCGTGAACTGGCCAACTACGGGATCATTCCCGGCATGGTCAAGTCAAGCTGGTAAGGAAGGACGGAAGATGTCTGTCATAGTCAGCGATCCTGTGGGCGATATGCTCGCTCGCATCCGCAACGCCCAGGAGCGGGGCAAGAACAAGGTCGTCGTGCCGCCTTCGCGCCTACGCGAGCGCGTGCTCGAAGTCCTGCATAAGGAAGGCTACATCCGCGGCTTCACCACGGTGGAGAAGGATGGGAAGTCCGAGCTTGAAGTCGAGCTCAAGTATTTTGACGGCGCGCCGGTGATCAAGGAAGTTCACCGCGTGTCGAAACCTGGCCGCCGCGTTTACGCGTCGGTCACAACCCTGCCGTCCGTCTATAACGGGCTTGGCATCGCCATCCTTTCCACGCCGAAAGGCGTGATGACGGATGCCGATGCGCGTGCCCAGAATGTCGGCGGCGAAGTGCTCTGCACGGTGTTCTGAGGTCGATCATGTCTCGTATTGGCAAGAAAGCTGTTTCGGTTCCTTCTGGTGTGACGGTTAACGTCAGCGGCAGCACGGTTTCCGTGAAGGGCCCGAAAGGCGAACTCAAGGAAGTGCTCAATGACCAGGTGCTCGTCAAGATGGAGCAGGGGGGCGTCAAGGTTGACCCGATCAACCAGACGAAGCTGGCACGTTCCTCCTGGGGCATGTCGCGTACACTCGTGCGCAACATGATGGTTGGTGTGACGCAGGGTTATTCCAAGTCGCTGGAAATCAACGGCGTCGGTTATCGCGCCGCGGTGCAGGGCAAGGTGCTTCAGCTCAACCTGGGCTATAGCCATGACGTGAACTATGCGATCCCGATTGGCATCGAGATCAAGACGCCGAAGCCCACGGAAATCGTGATCTCCGGTATCAACAAGCAGCAGGTTGGCCAGGTCGCCGCCGAAATCCGCGACTGGCGTGGGCCTGAACCATACAAGGGCAAGGGCATCAAGTACGCCGGTGAAACGATCTTCCGCAAAGAAGGCAAGAAGAAGTAAGGGACTCGAACATGGGCAAAGTCACAGCAATCGGCCTGCGCAAGGCCCGCGTCCGCAAGGCGCTGTCGCGCCGCCTCAATGGCCGTCCGCGCCTCACTGTCTTCCGTTCGGGCAAGAACATCTATGCCCAGGTCATCGACGACACGAAGGGCGCAACGCTCGCCGCGGCCTCCTCGCTGGAGAAGGACGTCAAGGGTAAGCTCAAGACGGGCGCCGACAAGGCTGCCGCTGCGGCAGTCGGCAAGCTGGTTGCCGAGCGCGCCACGAAGGCCGGAATCAAGGATGTCGTCTTTGATCGCGGCAGTTACATTTATCATGGGCGCGTCAAGGCGCTCGCCGATGCCGCCCGTGAGGGTGGATTGAAATTCTAAGTAAAGGCACAGGCAGAACATGGCTAAGGAACGCTCCGAGCGCAGAGACCGCGGTGACCGAAAGGAAGCTGAGAAGGTTGACAGCGAGTTCATCGATAAGCTGGTTGCGATCAACCGTGTTGCCAAAGTGGTGAAGGGCGGCAAGCGCTTCGGCTTTGCAGCACTCGTTGTTGTCGGCGACCAGAAGGGCCGCGTTGGCTTCGGCCATGGCAAGGCCCGCGAAGTGCCGGAAGCGGTACGCAAGGCCACGGAAGGTGCCAAGCGCGCGCTCATCCGCGTGCCGCTGCGCGAAGGCCGCACGCTGCATCATGACGTTGACGGTCGCTGGGGTGCAGGCAAGGTGACATTGCGCACCGCGCCTCCCGGAACCGGCATCATCGCCGGCGGTCCGATGCGTGCCGTTTTTGAGTCAGTCGGCATGCATGACGTGGTCGCCAAGTCCAAGGGCTCGTCCAATCCCTACAACATGGTTCGCGCCACGTTTGACGCATTGAAGAAGCAGACCTCTCCGCGTTCGGTTGCCAACCGCCGTGGCAAGAAGGTGAGCGAAGTGCTGCGCCGTTCCGGCGATGCAGCGGCGATCGCTGACTGAGGAGCAAAACCATGGCCAAGGACAAGACACTCACCGTTGAACAAATCGCCAGCGCCAACCGCCGTCCTGCCACCCAGCAGCAGACGCTGATCGGCCTTGGCCTCAACAAGATCCGCCGCAAGGCAACACTTCCCGATACGCCTGCAATCCGCGGCATGATTGCCAAGGTGCAGCACCTCGTGCGGGTGGTTGAATAAGGACTTCGACAGATGAAGCTCAATCAGATCCGTGACAATCCAGGAGCCCGCAAGGCCCGCACCCGCGTGGGCCGCGGCATTGGCTCTGGCCTTGGCAAGACCGCCGGCCGTGGTGGCAAGGGCCAGACGGCCCGCAAGGGCGGCGCAAAGGCTGGCTTTGAAGGCGGCCAGATGCCCATTTACCGCCGCCTGCCGAAGCGCGGCTTCAACAAACCGAATCCGGTTGCCTACAACGAGGTCAATGTGGCCCGCGTTCAGGCCGCAGTCGATTCCAAGAAGCTGGATCCCAAAGCCCCGGTGACGGGTGCGGCACTTCTAGCGGCCGGAGTGATTTCCAAGCTCACCGAGGGTGGTGTGCGGCTGATCGGTGCGGAGAAATTTACGGCAAAGCTTGCCTTCGAGGTCTACTATGCCACGAAGGGCGCCATTGCCGCAGTTGAGAAGGCTGGCGGCAGCGTGAAAATCCTGCGTCCGGCGCCTGCGGAAAAGCCCGCAAAGGCTTGAAGTAGCAGTTGATCCATGGGCGCCGGAAACCCACATAAGGCGTTCCGGTAACAGGCAAGGGCGAAAGACATGGCTTCAGCAGTTGAACAACTTGCAGCAAACCTGAGCTTCAGCGCGCTTGCCAATTCCGAAGAGCTGAAAAAGCGCATCTGGTTCACACTGGGGGCGCTCATCGTTTACCGCCTGGGCTCTTATATTCCGATACCCGGTATCGATACCGTTACGCTCGAACAATTCGCCAACCAGAACGCTTCCGGCATTCTGGGCTGGATGAACGGGCTTGCGGGTGGTGCGCTTGGCCGCATGGCCATATTCGCGCTCAACCTCATGCCTTACATTTCCGCCTCGATCATCATGCAGTTGATGACCAGCGTTTCGCCGACGCTTGAGGCTCTCAAGAAGGAAGGCGAATCGGGCCGCAAGAAGATCAACCAGTACACGCGCTATGGCACGGTGCTGTTGGCCGCGGTGCAGGCCTATGGCATTGCGGTAGGCCTTGAAGGGCAGGGCAACATTGTCACCGATCCCGGTTGGTTCTTCCGCATTTCAACTGTTGTCACTTTGACGGGCGGCACGCTGTTCCTGATGTGGCTTGGTGAGCAGATCACCTCGCGCGGCATCGGCAATGGCACATCGCTCATCATTTTCGCTGGCATCGTGGCCGGACTTCCTAACGGTGTTGCCGCATTGTTGGAGCTTGGCCGCACGGGACAGATGAGCTTCTTCCTCATTCTCGGCATTCTGGTGATGGCTTTCGGGGTGATCGCCTTTATTGTGTTCTTTGAACGCGCGCAGCGGCGGTTGCTCATCCAGTATCCCAAGCGGCAGATCGGCATGAAGATGACCCAGGCCGACAGCTCGCACATGCCGCTCAAGCTTAACACCTCGGGTGTTATTCCGCCGATCTTTGCTTCATCGCTGCTTCTACTGCCACTGACCGTCGCCAATTTCTCGGCAGGCCAGGGGCCGGATTTGCTTAACCAAATAACTTCGCTTCTCGGACACGGCCAGCCACTGTTCTTGTTTTTCTATGCGGCTCTGATCGTGTTTTTCGCCTTCTTCTATACTTCGATCATGTTCAACCCGAAGGAGACGGCGGAGAATCTAAAGAAGTCCGGCGGCTTCATCCTGGGCATCCGGCCGGGCGAAAAGACAGCAGAATACATTGACTGGATTCTGACCCGCGTTACCGCCATTGGCGCTGCTTATCTGGTCATCATCTGCATGTTGCCGGAACTGCTTGTCGGCTATTCCGGCATACCATTCTACTTCGGCGGCACGTCACTGCTGATCGTGGTGACTGTGACGCTTGATACCGTTGCGCAGTTGCAGGGCCACATGCTGGCGCAGCAGTATGGTAAGCTGCTGCAGAAGGCATCGCTGCGGAGCAGCAAGCGATGAATCTTATTCTTCTTGGACCACCTGGCGCCGGAAAGGGCACCCAGGCCAAGATTCTCGAAGAGCAGTACGGCCTGAAGCAATTGTCCACAGGGGATATGCTGCGGGCAGCGATTGCCGCTGGTACGGAGACCGGGCTCAAGGCCAAGGCGATCATGGACAAGGGTGACCTTGTTTCCGATGACGTAATCGTTGGCATCGTGTCTGAGCGATTGGACAAGCCCGACGTGGCCAAGGGTGTGGTGTTCGACGGGTTTCCCCGGACGCCGGCCCAGGCTGAGGCTCTGGACAAGATGCTCGCAGGACGCGGCTCAAAGCTTGATGCCGTGATCGAGATGCGGGCGGATGATGAAGCCCTAGTTGGGCGTATTGCAGGCCGTTTTACCTGCAAGACGTGCGGCAAGAGCTACCATGACAAATTCCAGCCGACCAAGAAGCCAGGGGTTTGTGACAATTGCGGAGGGACGGAGTTCGTGCGCCGGGCCGACGATAATGAAAAGACGGTGCGCGACCGGCTTCAGGTCTACAACCGGCAGACCGCCCCCCTGGTGTCCTACTACGCCAAGGCAGGCAAGCTCTCGGTGGTGGACGGCATGGCGGAGATCGGGGCTGTTACGGCCTCCATCGCTAAGGTGCTGAACGGAGTCGCAAAAGGCTGAATTTGCTTGCTCCTTGGGTTGACGTCTCGGCGATTCACCTCTAAGGACGGCGCATTCTCAGTCTCTGACAGGCTCGTTTGGAGAGAATCTCTCTCCGGGCGCGGCCTTGATTTTATGGGAAAGGCTTAGCGGCCTTGTCTCGGGACGTTAACACGAGGCTCACAAGCCTTTGAATATATTGGAGATTTTTCGTGGCCCGTATTGCAGGCGTCAACATTCCAACAGGCAAGCGCGTGGAAATCGCGTTGCGCTATATCTACGGCATCGGCCCGGTCAATGCCAAGGTCATTTGTAATGAGGTCAAGATTCCGGCCTCCAAGCGGGTGAACGAACTTTCGGACGCCGAAGTGCTGGCCATCCGCGAAATCATCGACCGCGACTATATGGTGGAAGGCGACCTTCGCCGCGATGTTTCGATCAACATCAAGCGCCTGACTGATCTCAATTGCTACCGTGGCCTGCGCCACCGCAAGGGCCTTCCTGTTCGCGGCCAGCGCACCCACACCAACGCCCGCACCCGCAAGGGTCCGGCCAAGCCGATTGCCGGCAAGAAGAAGTGAGACACCTGACCCATGGCTAAAGAAGCAACAGCAGCCCGCACCGGAAAGCGCAAGGAACGGAAGAATGTTTCCTCCGGCGTGGTGCATGTCAATTCCAGTTTCAATAACACGATGATCACTATCACCGATGTGCAGGGCAATACGATCTCCTGGGCCTCGGCTGGCAAGCTTGGTTTCAAGGGTTCGCGCAAGTCCACGCCATACGCGGCGCAGGTTGCCGGTGAGCAGGTGGCCAAGGCTGCCATGGAACATGGCATGCGCACTGTAGAGGTCGAGGTGTGTGGCCCTGGCTCGGGCCGTGAGTCCGCACTTCGCGCACTGCAGGCCGCAGGCCTTCAGGTGACATCGATCCGTGATGTGACGCCGATCCCGCACAATGGCTGCCGGCCGCCCAAGCGCCGCCGCGTCTGACGCAACAAATACGGGCCGCCTGCACGCAGCAGGATGGCCGCGAGAAGAATTCTAGACAGGGCAGGGCAATCTGCCGGAGGCACATGGGAACATGAACATGCAGGTCAATCAGAAGAACTGGCAGGAACTGATCCGTCCCGGCAAGATCGACATCCAGTCAGGGAAGGACAAGCGCCGTGTTGCAACGATCGTTGCCGAACCGCTGGAGCGCGGCTTCGGCACCACGCTCGGCAATGCGCTGCGCCGTATTCTGTTGTCGTCGTTGCAGGGCGCCGCGGTCAATTCCGTGCAGATCGACGGCGTGCTGCACGAGTTTTCGTCCATCGCTGGCGTGCGCGAAGATGTGACCGACATCATCCTCAACATCAAGGAAATCGCCTTCGTTATGCATGCGGAGGGCCCTAAGCGCCTGACCTTGCGCAAGGAAGGCCCGGGTATTGTGCGCGCCGGCGACATCCAGCAGACGGCTGATGTACAAATCCTCAACCCCGAGCATGTCATCTGCACACTGGACCAGGGTGCGGAAGTGCGCATGGAATTCACCATCAACACCGGCAAAGGCTATGTGCAGGCCGAAAAGAACCGCCCGGAAGACGCGCCGATTGGCTTGATCCCAGTCGATTCGATCTATTCGCCGGTGCGTAAGGTCTCCTACCGCGTGGAAGCCACACGCGAGGGCCAGGTGCTTGACTATGACAAGCTGATCATGACGGTGGAGACCAACGGCGCGGTTTCTCCCGATGACGCCGTGGCCTATGCTGCACGCATTCTGCAAGACCAGATCTCGGTCTTTATCAACTTCTCCGAGCCTGTTCAGCATGTGGTGGAAGACCAGCAGCGTTCGGAACTGCCGTTCAATGCGGCGCTTCTCAAGAAAGTGGACGAGCTGGAGCTTTCGGTGCGCTCGGCCAACTGCCTGAAGAACGACAACATCGTTTACATCGGCGACCTTATCCAGAAGACGGAAGCGGAAATGCTGCGTACACCGAATTTCGGCCGCAAGTCGCTCAACGGACGGCGGCTCAACCGCAGCTCTGCCC
Organism: Hyphomicrobiales bacterium; assembly: GCA_020029455.1. GTDB lineage: Bacteria > Pseudomonadota > Alphaproteobacteria > Rhizobiales > Aestuariivirgaceae > Aestuariivirga. The sequence continues at coordinate 4,782 of JAIBJH010000093.1, read as the reverse complement.
ATCGCAAGGCCATGTTCGCCAACATGTCGGCCTCGCTCATCAAGCATGAGCAGATTGTGACCACCCTGCCAAAGGCGAAGGACCTTCGCCCGATTGTCGAGAAGCTTGTGACTCTTGCCAAGAAGGGCGGGCTTCATGCCCGCCGCCAGGCGGTCTCGGAAATCAAGGATGTGGAGCAGGTGAAGAAGCTCTTTGACGTCCTCGCGGCGCGCTACAAGGATCGCAAGGGCGGCTATACCCGTATCATGAAGGCGGGCTTCCGCCATGGTGACAATGCGCCGGTTGCCGTCATCGAGTTTGTGGACCGTGACGTGAAGGAAAAGGGCAAGGATTCCGGCCCGGTGCAGAAGAAGGAAGAGGCAACGGCCGAAGCTGCTGCTTGATCTGAGTTGCCAATTGAATTTGGAAAGGCGGGTTTCGGCCCGCCTTTTTTGTTTTGCTCACTCGTGATGGGAAAGTTTCTCGAGATTGTCGTTGTAGCGCTTGGCAGCCGCTTCGAAGCGCGCCTCAAAATCTGTCATGTTTTTTTTGGGCTCCTGGTAGAAGGCCGTGAGCTTCATCACACGGATGAACAGCTTGGTGACAAAGCGGCCCCAGAAGCGCATGGGCCTGTCAAAATCGAAGAGCAGGATGACACGTTCTTCGTCCGTGTCGTTCCACACTTCGTGTTCGTAGGTATCATCGAAGACAAAGATTTCGCCCGGCCGCCAGACCTTGATGACATCGCCCACGCGGATGCGGCATTTTTCAGAATCTTTCGGAATAACGAGACCGAGATGGGCACGCAGGATGCCCTTCGAGACCCCCTTGTGGGCCCTGATGTGATAGCCCGGACTCAGGATCGAGAACCAGGCTGTCTGGATATTGGGAACGGCGGCGAGCAGACGGGCCGTTTCGGGTACCTGGGCGCAATTCTTCTCAAGCCTATCACCAAATCCATAGAGAATGAAGGTGCGCCAATTCTTGCCAGTCGAAATCTTGTGCTGGTCAGGCGAAACATCATGGAAAGCCGGAATGGCATCGCGGTGCTTGAGAACTTGCTGAGCTTCTTTCAGAACTACACGCCAGTTCTTTTCGAATTCCCGGAGATGTGGGAAGTGCTCGTTCGAAACAATGGGTTTGTCACCAACCAATGACTGGCGGCCCAGGAAGTTGCCCAGAACGCGCGTAAGGCGGCGACCGGCATTTTTGACAAATTTCCGCCGCCGCTTGGCAAATGCGTCAGGCTTTGCAGTAGCCTTGGCGGATTTGATTTCTGTAGCGTCGCCCATGAGGCCAGTTTATCTCTGACGGCTGGTTGAAACAACCCAGGAGAACGCTTCCGCGCAAGCGCCGAGGCGGGACGGAATGTGGGTTCGGGCACAAGTCAAAATCGGATTTGCCGATTTGGCCACCGGATCGGCCACAACGGGAGCCGATGACGGTTGCCGCAGTGATGCGTGGTATTGGTGGCGCTGCATGCTATCCGCCGATGCCCGACCGTAACTTGGACCTTGTGGCCAAGACCATCGTGGGCCTGTCCAAGAAGCCTGTCGCATTGCTCTGATTGCGGAGTGTGGAAGTACTGATGAGCGCACCTCAAAATTCTTGCATTTGGCGGGTCTGCCCATCATAAGCCCCTGCGAAAAGCAGTTCAGGAGCCCAGACAATGACCGCCATTTTAGACATCAGCGCGCGTGAAATTCTCGACAGCCGCGGCAACCCCACGGTGGAGGTGGATGTGACGCTGGAGGATGGTTCCTTCGGCCGTGCGGCGGTGCCTTCCGGCGCATCCACGGGAGCGCACGAGGCGATGGAACTGCGCGACGGGGACAAGAAGCGTTATTTGGGTAAAGGTGTTGAGAAGGCTGTTGCCGCCGTGAATGGAGAGATCTTCGAGGCACTTGCAGATATGGACGCCGAGAACCAGATCGGCATTGACCGGGCCATGATCGAGCTGGATGGAACGCCGAACAAGGCGCGTCTTGGTGCAAATGCCATCCTCGGGGTTTCACTGGCAGTCGCCAAGGCGGCAGCCGATGCGGCAGCGCTTCCGCTTTACCGTTATGTTGGTGGCGCTTCTGCGCGCATTCTACCGGTGCCGATGATGAACATCATCAATGGTGGCGTTCATGCCGACAACCCCATCGACTTCCAGGAATTCATGATCTTACCGGTGGGTGCTTCGAGCTTCAAGGAAGCGCTGCGCATGGGTGCGGAAACATTTCACACGCTGAAGGGAGCGCTCAAGACGGCAGGCCATAACACCAATGTGGGCGATGAGGGCGGCTTTGCGCCGAACCTGCCTTCAGCGGAGGCAGCACTTGATTTCGTGATGAAGTCCATCGAGCAGGCCGGTTTCAAGCCCGGCAGGGACATCTACCTTGGCCTTGATTGCGCGGCGACCGAGTTCTTTAAGGATGGCAAATATGTCTACGCTGGCGAGGGCGTGACGCGCAGCATCAAGGAGCAGGCGGAATATCTTGCCAAGCTCTCGAAGACCTATCCCATCATCTCCATCGAGGACGGGCTTTCGGAAGATGACTGGGACGGTTGGAAACAGGTGACGGATCTCATCGGCGACAAGGTTCAACTGGTGGGCGATGATCTCTTTGTCACCAATACCAAGCGTCTGTCGCAAGGCATCGAGAAGAACATAGCCAACGCCATTCTGGTGAAGGTCAACCAGATAGGCTCGCTGACCGAGACTCTTGAAGCCGTGGAGATGGCGCACAAGGCAGGTTATCGTGCCGTCATGTCCCATCGCTCAGGCGAAACGGAAGACGCAACGATTGCTGATCTCGCCGTGGCAACGAACTGCGGGCAGATCAAGACTGGATCGCTTGCGCGTTCTGACCGCTTGGCGAAGTACAACCAACTCCTTCGCATCGAAGAGGAGCTGGGGTCCGCTGCGCAATATCAGGGGCGGGCAGTACTCAAGGCTTAGGCAAAGGCTCGTATCACGTCCTCAAGGGTCGTGTGCTGCAGTGATTGTGTGAGCGCCTTTTCCGCCGCTCGCAGGGGCGGCGAGAGAACCGACATCAGTTGCTTCGCCACCGGGCAATCGACGCTCGGATCGATCTTGTGAGGGCGGAAGACCGTTTCGTCTTCAACTGCCGAATAAACATCCGCAAGGCTGATGGTAGGTGCCGCCTTGGCCAGTTCAAAGCCGCCAGTGCGGCCTGAGGTCGACTTGACCAGCGACGACCGTTCAAGCTCCGACATGAGGCGCCGGATAACTACGGGATTGGTGTGGACGCTATCAGCAATGATATTCGAACACACGGGCCCCTTGCCCTTATTCCGGGCGAGGACACTTAGCGCGTGAATCGCGACCACAAATCTGCTGCTCGATAACATGGCCTATAAATCGCCATTCCGGGCCCAAATTGCAAGGCCGATGAAGGCTGCGCCATGAGGTTAAGGAAACCTTAACCGGCGGCTGCAAAACAATGTGCATGATCGAGTTGCGGCATCCCAGATTTGATTTCCTTGTAAGCATCGGTTGCCTTGCGCTTCTTGGCTATTTTGCCTGGCACGCCTGGTATGGCCCCCGGGGGCAGGGCTATGTCTTGCGGCTAGAGGGTGAACTCGTCGCCCTGAAAGCCGATTTGCAGCAGTCCCAGGCCCAAAAGAATAGGTTGCAGGCCAAAGTGGCTGCGATGCGGCCGGAAAGCGTCGATGCGGATCTATTGGACGAGCTCGCTCGCAACGAATTGAACTGGGTCGGCAGGGATGACCTGATCGTCCGGGTGAAATGAACCTAAACCCAAGCCGATCAATGCGATAAACTGAAATCCAGTTAATTGTCGTTTTTTGCAGTGCACACAAGGATTTAGTTGCTATATGGAGCTGCAAACAGGAGCAGCGGCATGGCAGTGCGGTCAGCTTATCTCGCCCGCAAGAAGCAAAGGGGCGAGAAAACCGTGAAAAACGGGGCAAAAAGCAATCTCAAGAACAGTGGTTTTACCGCAGAGCAGGAGCTTCAGGCTTACCGCGACATGCTGCTCATCCGCCGTTTTGAGGAAAAGGCAGGCCAGCTCTACGGCATGGGCCTCATCGGCGGCTTCTGCCACCTCTATATCGGCCAGGAAGCCGTGGTGGTGGGCATGGAAATGGCGGCCATTGAGGGCGACCAGGTGATTACCTCCTATCGCGACCATGGCCACATGCTGGCCTGCGGCATGGACCCGGCTGGTGTTATGGCGGAGCTCACGGGCCGCCGGGGCGGCCTTTCCAAGGGAAAGGGCGGCTCCATGCACATGTTCTCCAAGGAGAAGCAGTTCTATGGCGGGCACGGCATTGTGGGCGCCCAAGTGCCGCTGGGCACGGGACTCGCCTTCGCCAACAAGTATCGCGGCAACAAGAACGTCTCCATGACCTATTACGGCGATGGCGCCGCCAACCAGGGCCAGGTCTATGAGGCCTTCAACATGGCTTCCATCTGGAAGCTGCCCTGCATCTTTGTGATTGAGAACAACCGCTATGCCATGGGCACCTCGGCGCCACGCTCCACGGCAGTCCCCGAGCATTTGGGTGAACGTGGCGAGGCCTTCGGCATTCCGGCAGAGCAGGTGGATGGCATGGATGTTCGCGCTGTGAAGGATGCCGCCGACCGCGCCACCGAACATTGCCGGGAAGGCGAAGGGCCTTACATCCTTGAGATGATGACCTATCGCTATCGCGGCCATTCCATGTCCGACCCCGCCAAATATCGCACCAAGGAAGAGGTGCAGAAGATGCGCGAGGAGCATGATCCGATTGAGCAGGTGAAGGGCCGTTTACTGCGCGCCAATCAGGCGA
>JAIBJH010000299.1 GCA_020029455.1 Hyphomicrobiales bacterium | reverse complement strand
CGCCTTGATGCGCTTGCACACTTCGATGCCGTCGATACCCGGCATCATGATGTCGAGAAGCACGATGTCGGGCTTGGTGCGCTGCACCGCTTCCAGTGCATCGAGGCCGTTCATGGCCGTGATCACCTCGAAGTATTCTGCCGTAAGCTTGGCTTCAAGAAGCCTGATGTTGGCGAGGATATCGTCAACGACGAGGACGCGGGCGGTCATTGCTTGTCCTTCAGGAACCCATCGATGGTCTGCAGGAAACTCATCACTGCAATGGGCTTGGAGATATAGGCCTCGCAGCCACCCTCGCGGATCTTCTGTTCATCGCCCTTCATGGCGAAAGCCGTCACCGCAATCACAGGGATCGAGCGAAGCTGGTCGTCTTCTTTGAGCCACTTGGTGACTTCGATTCCGGAAACCTCGGGTAGCTGGATGTCCATGAGGATGAGGTCAGGCATGTGCTTGCGCGCCACATCCAGCGCCGACAAGCCGTCGCGCGTCTGCACCACGCGATAGCCATGCGCTTCCAGAAGATCGTTGAAGAGCTTCATGTTGAGTTCGTTGTCTTCAACGACAAGAATGGTCTTGGGCATCGCCTTCCTGCGCACGGGAACGTGACTGTTCGATTCGGATGAAGAATCGAATGATAGTGTCTGTTCCATTCACGCTCCAGTGCAGTCCTGCATTGCAGCCCAAGGCGCAAGCAAGGCTGCATCCCCTTATTCTGGGTTGTGTTTTGCGCCATGAGCTGTAACCAAGAGATTAACCTTGCATCAAGGCAAAGCCTGACAGTTAAATAATGCCCAAGAAATCCTCCCAAACTGGTCCTATCGGGGCCGAGGGCGCAGCCATTATCGCGTTGAATTTCATCAGATATCTTGCAAATGATGACGATAGACTAAGCCGCTTCTGCACCTTAACCGGACTGACCCCTGGAGATCTTAAGGACAGCATCGGCTCGGCGGATTTCCAGGCGATGGCGCTGGATTATGCGCTCCAGAACGAAGAGCTTCTGCTTGAATTTTCGGCTTTGGAGAAACTCAACCCGCAGGACATCGTGGCGACGCGCCGCCAGCTTCCAGGATTCGCGGAATGATTCAGGACTTCACCCGGGACCAATTGGCGGAACTATCCCTGAAGAAGGACAGGCCGCTCGTCATCTGTGACGTTGACGAGGTCGTCGTTCATTTCACGAGTGCCTTTGAAAACTATCTTGCCGAGCGCGCGCTCTATCTCGATACCTCAAGCTTCGCGCTTTCCGGCAACATCCGCCGCTGCGAAGGCGATGCATCTTTGCCGCAGGACGAGATCATGCATCTGATCGACGGCTTCTTCGCTGCGCGCACCGAAGCACTTGAGGCCATCGAAGGCGCTGTCGACGCCCTGCTGACACTTGGTGCAACCGCCAATGTTGTTATGCTGACCAACCTGCCCCATCATGCCCGCGACAAGCGCATCGCCAATCTGCGCGGGCATGGTCTCGACTTTCCCTGCATCACCAACAACGGGCCGAAAGGCCCGGCGATCAGCCATCTTGCCGCCGGCCAAGACCTGCCCGCAGTCTTCATCGATGATAGCCCCAACTTCATCGCCTCGAGCCATCAGCACGCCCCGGATGTCCATCTCGTGCACTTCCTGCATGATGAACGCTTTGCCCGCCATCACATACCTTTTCCCTTCGTCTCGCTGACAACCGGCAGCTGGCGCGAGGCCCTGCCCCACATCCAGAAGCTGATCGGCTGAAGGCTCGCCAAGCGGCTCTTGCGGGCATAGAGTTGGTGGCATGGGCAGCGAAGTTTCACCCCTCACGCCCGGTTTCTGCCGCGATTGCCTGGCTGACACGGCAGGCAATGGGACGCGCTGCCATGTCTGCCATGGCCCGCGCCTCGTGCGCCATGCGGAGCTCCACGCGCTCTCCATCGCCCACATCGACTGCGACGCCTTCTATGCCGCCGTCGAGAAACGCGACGATCCCTCTCTTGCCGATAAGCCGGTAATCGTCGGCGGCGCCACGCGCGGCGTGGTCTCGACCGCCTGCTACATCGCCCGCATCCGCGGCGTGAAATCAGCAATGCCCATGTTCAAGGCATTGAAGCTCGCGCCCGATGCCGTTGTCATCAAGCCCAACATGAAAAAGTATGCGGAAGCTGGCCGGCAAGTGCGAAACCTGATGCTGGCTGTCACTCCATCCGTCGAGCCGATCTCAATTGATGAAGCGTTTCTCGATCTGTCGGGCACCGAACGCCTGCACGGGCACAGCCCCGCCAAGACGCTTGCCAAATTGATCCTCGACATCGAGAAGGCCGTGGGCATCACGGCGTCTGTTGGACTTGCACCCAACAAATATCTGGCGAAGGTTGCAAGCGATCTGCAAAAGCCGCGCGGCTTCTCCGTGATCGGCAAGGCAGAAGCAAAATCATTTCTTGCAGCGAAGCCCGTGAGTCTCATCTGGGGCGTCGGCAAGGCCATGCAGGAACGCCTCGCTGCAGACGGTATTTCCGTGATCGGGCAACTACAGAACATGGAGCGCAATGATCTGATGCGCCGCTATGGCAGCATGGGATCGCGCCTCTATTTCCTCTCGCGCGGCGAGGACATGCGCACCGTCTCGCCCGACGAGGAATCGAAATCCGTCAGCGCTGAAACTACCTTCAACAATGACATCGGCGATGCGGCGGAACTCGAAGCAATCCTTTGGGCCCTGAGTGAGAGAGTGGCCTATCGGGCAAAGAAAGATGGCTGCGCCGGACGCACCGTAACACTGAAACTCAAGACGGCGGATTTCAAATTGCGAACACGCGCCACAAGCCTCGAAGACCCTACCCAAATGGCCCACCGCATTTTTGCGGCCGCTCGCCCGCTTTTGCACAAGGAAGCAACGGGCACCCGCTTTCGCTTGATAGGCGTCGGCATTTCACACTTATCCGAAACACCTGCAAACGAAGAACAGACACTCGACTCGCGCGAGGCCGCACAATCCAAGGCCGAACGCGCCATCGATTCACTACGCCAGAAATTCGGCAAGGGCGCCGTCGAACGCGGAATCATCACCAGGACGAAGGAG
>JAIBJH010000092.1 GCA_020029455.1 Hyphomicrobiales bacterium | reverse complement strand
CCAGGACGAGCGCCACTGTGAGAACGCACGCCAGGCGCGCTCGGGATGGCCGAGATGAAATGTCGATGACAGAAGCCCGATGGTGATGAGGCTCAATGCTACGAAGATTGCCGTTGCGGCAAACGCAAGCGATGATGCCTTGCCATGGGAAATGCCGACAAGACCCAAAAGGAAAAGCAAGCCATAGCCCGCGCCAGAGGCTGTGGTGAAGAGGATGACGGAATAGGCGGGGTTCATTGAAGCGTCACATCAACACAATCGTCACCCCGGCGAAAGCCGGGGCCTATTGAATCGCTTGCAGCATGACAACCACCAAATGGAATTGTCGTAGTTCCCTCGTGGCAATTCACAAATGGGTCCCGGCTTTCGCCGGGATGACGAACAGGGTGATTGCTATCGCTCACCCTCACCCCTCTAGCCTTTCAGGATGATCGCTGGACTGAGAGGCACTAGCTGCCGTCTGTTTGCTCAGCAGCTTGTCGGCCCAGGCGAAGAGCTTTTCCATGGCGCTGCCATCGCTTTTCGGCATCGCTTCGGCAAATGATGTGGTGTCGCGGCGCTTGCGCGGTGGCAGATATTTGTTGGTTGGCTTGTAGCCCATGTCGGACATGAGGTCATAGCCGCCGCGTTCGGCCACGAGTTGTGATACGGCAGAGTTCGCATCACCCAAGTCGCCGAAGTGGCGCGCGCCGGTGGGACAGGCTTTCACGCAGGCTGGCACACGATCACTCTCATCGAGGTTTTCATTGTAAATGCGGTCAACACAGAGCGTGCATTTCTTCATGACGCCATGGGTATGGTCATATTCGCGCGCGCCATAAGGACAGGCCCAGGAACAGAGCTTGCAGCCGATGCAAGTTTCCGGATCGACCAGCACGATGCCATCTTCGGCGCGCTTGTAGGATGCGCCCGTAGGGCAAACGGTGACGCAGGCGGCATCCTCGCAGTGAAGACAAGAGCGCGGAAAATGCACGATGCGCGAGTCCTCCCTGCCCTCCTCTTTCACTTCATAGCTGTGCACGCGGTTGAGCCATACGCCCATGGGCTCGGCGGAGCGCGGGCGGTCATCGTTCAGCGGCGCGGAATAGCCCTGGGTGTTCCATTCCTTGCAGGAGGTGGCGCAGGCCTGGCAGCCGACACAGGTGTCGAGGTCGATGACGAGCCCGAGTTTCCTTTGGGTGGTGGTTGGGAGTGAGGTCATTGCAAGTAGCCCTCACCCGCCCTATCGGGCACCCTCTCCCACGCTAGCGCAGGAGAGGGCACTTGATTGGCCTTCTCCCGTGCCCTCTTGGGCATGGGAGAAGGTGGCCGAAGGCCGGATGAGGGCAAACCGTAGAGCATCATTCCGCAGCCACTCCCACCGCAGGCAATGGCTCAAACTGCGGCGCGCTTTCGTCGCGCTGATCGGCACATCTCTCGACGCGCACGCGCAGATCATACCAGGCGGCTTGGCCGGTTACGGGATCGCTGTTGGAATAGCGGTAGCCACCTTCGCGCTCCGGGAGAAGGTCACTGATCAAGTGATTGAGCAGGAATCCCTTTTTGGATTCGGGCGCGTCCTTGTCGAGGGCCCAGGTGCCGGAGCGTTTGCCGATGGCATTCCAGGTCCAGACCGTGTTTTCATTTTGACCATCCATCAGTTTCGCCTGTGCCTTGATGGAGCCGTGATGAGAAGTCACCGACACCCAATCACCATCGGCAATGCCCAATGCGGCTGCGCGCTTCTCATGGATGTAGAGCCAGTTGCGGCCAATGATCTGGCGGAGCCAGGCGTTCTGCGATCCCCAAGAATGATACATGGCCATGGGGCGCTGCGTGATGGCGTGCATGGGGAATTCGCTTTCGCTCACCATCGCCTCCTCGAACGGCGCATACCAGAAAGGAATGGGATCGAAGTAAGTCGCAATGCGCTGGCGGTGTTGCGCGGGTGCCGTCACCTTGCCGTGACCTTCGGCAGCGAGGCGGAATTTCTGCAGTGTTTCCGAATAGAGTTGATGGATGATGGGTTCAGGCCTTCCCATGAAGCCGAAGAAGGTTGCCCAATCCAGATAGTCCCAATTCACATTGCGGTAGTAGCGCATGTGTTCTGGCAGCTCGTGGTACCAGTGGCAGCCATTGTCGATATAGGCCTTGAGCTGATTGGGATTGACTGCACCGCGCCCTGCTGCAGTTCCATCTTTCCCTCGAAATCCTGCCAGCGGCCCAAGGCCCGGCGCACGCTCGTGATTGACGATGTAATCGGCATAGCCACCGGGATAGCGCGCGCCGCCATCGGCGTTGGTCATGGCCGGAAGGCCGAGCCTGTGGCCGAGATCTAATAACACTGTTTGGAAGGGACGCACATCGCGGTCAGGCTCCACCACCGGCTGGCGGATGGAATCCGCAGGGCCATCGGCTTCCGAGATGGGCCGATCCAGCATGGAGATGCAGTCCCAGCGCTCGAGATAGGTCGTGTCAGGCAGGATAAGGTCGGCGTAGTGCACTGTCTCCGAGGCATAGGCATCGGAATAAATGATTTTCGGAATGATATAAGAGCCGTCGGGCTTCTTTGCCGTGAGCGCCGCTATTGTGTCGGGCACATTCATGGCGCTGTTCCAGCCCATGTTGGCCATATACATGAAGAGCACGTCGACGGTGTAGGGATCGCCCTTCGCCGCGTTGTTGATGACCATGTGCATGAGGCCATGGGCGGCAAGTGGTGCATCCCATGAATAAGCCTTGTCGATGCGCTGCGGCGTGCCTTCGCCATCAACCAGCAAGTCTTCAGGCCCCGTGACGAAACCGAGCGGCGGACCGGGAAGCGATTTGTTGGGCGCCACCTGCCCCGGTTTTCCGGCGGGCTTCACATGGGGCGGGATTGCCTTGGGGAATGGCGGCTTGTAGCGCGAGCCGCCCGGCACATCGATGGTGCCTAGCATGATCTGCAAGATGTGAATGGCACGGCAGGTCTGAAAGCCGTTGGAATGGGCGGAGATGCCACGCATGGCATGCATGGCGATGGGCCGTCCAAGCGTCTTGGCATATTGCCGGCCTAGATAATCCGTCCACGGAACATCAAGTTCTATTGTCTGGTTGAAGGCGACATCGGCAAGCTCCGCGGCAATCCGTCGAATGGTAACGGCGGACACACCGCAGCGCGCGGCAACCGTTTCCGGCGCATATTCCTGCGACAGAAAGCGTTCAGCAATGAGCGTGAAAGCCGTCACCGCCTTGCGGCCATCGGCCAGCGTGAAGCGGCCCATGAGTGATGGCGTGGAGCCAAAGGTCATGGCCACCTTTGGATGGCCCGCCGCCTCGTCCCACACTTGCGGTGTGCCTGCGTCATTGCGCAGAACAAGGCCGTGGTCGGGGCCGCCGGGATTCTCGATGATCAACCAGGGCGCATTGGTATAGCGTGTCAGGTAATCGCCATCGATCTTCTGGTGTTCGAGCAGCACGTGAATGAGCGCGCCGACAAACAACCCGTCGGTGCCCGGGCGGATTCCGATCCACTCATCGGCAATGGCGGAGTAGCCCGTCTTCACCGGATTGATGGATACGAATTTCGCGCCTCTGCCTTTGAGCTTGCCAATGCCGGTCTTGATGGGGTTCGAAGCATGATCTTCAGCCACGCCGAAGAGTAAAAAGTATTTCGTGTGCTTCCAGTCTGGCTCGCCAAATTCCCAGAAGGAGCCGCCGTAAGTGTAAAGCCCCGCCGCCGCCATGTTGACGGAACAGAAGCCGCCGTGGGCGGCATAGTTGGGCGTGCCGAATTGCGAGGCCCACCAGCCGGTCAGGCCTTGGGATTGGTCGCGGCCTGTGAAAAAGGCGAGTTTCTTGGGATCGGTATTGCGAACTTCCTTCAGCCAGGAGGTGGCGATGGCGAGCGCTTCATCCCATTCGATTTCCTTGAACTCGCCAGCGCCCCGTTCGCCGACACGCAGCAAGGGTTTTGAGAGCCGCGCGGGCGAGGTGTGCTGCATGATGCCAGCGGCGCCCTTGCCGCAGATCACACCCTTGTTGACCGGGTGATCCTTGTTGCCCTCGATGTATTTGACCTTGCCGTCCTTGAGATAGACTTTGATGCCGCAACGGCAGGCGCACATGTAGCAGGTGGTGGTCTTCACCTGGTCCCAGGTCTTGATGGACAGGTTGATCTTGGGTTGGCCCATGCAAGTCCCGAATGCCCTATTCGCCGCACCATACTAGTCAGCGAATTGGACCCATGATAGGACCAGTTTTCTTACCCTCCGGAACCAACAGGTGGAACTACTGTGCGTGACTGGCTGATACATTTGCGGCGTGGCGAATATGCAAGCCTGCAGACGCAAATCAGGGAGGCGTTGGTCTCGGCGATCCTGGACCGCAATCTGGACCAATCTGAACCTATCCCATCGACGCGGCGCATGGCGAAGTCGCTGGGCGTTTCGCGCAATACGGTAGTGCTTGCCTATCAGGGATTGCTGGATGACGGCTATCTCGTCGCGCGGGAGCGCTCGGGCTATTACGTGGCGGACAAGGCGCTGGCGGACAATGCGCCAAACAAGAGGCCGGTGAAGCCGCGACCCCAACAGCAAAGCAATGTTGCCTGGGAGAAGCGCCTCAAGCACCAGCCGACAGCCCTGGAAATCTGGGTGAAGCCGCTGGACTGGCAGAACCTGCCCTATCCCTTCATTTATGGGCAGGTGGACCACAATCTTTTTCCGCTGGCGGAGTGGCGCGAATGCAACCGGCAGGCATTGGGCAAAAAGTGGCTCGGCGCATGGACCAATGACACCTGGTCCGCTGATGATCCGTTGCTCGTGGAGCAAATCCGGCGGCGCATCCTGCCGCGGCGCGGCATCATGGCAAGCGACGACGAAATCCTGGTTACGCTGGGCGCGCAGAATTCCCTCTTCATTCTTGGCGAATTGCTGGTCGACGGGAACACCAGGGTCGGCATGGAGGAGCCGGGCTTTCCCGATGTCCGCCACATCTTTGCATTGCACACCAATGCCATCACGCCCATCAAGGTGGATGACCAGGGGCTTACGCTGTCACCCGATCTCGACAAGGTGGACCTTGCCTTCACCACGCCGAGCCACCAGTTCCCAACAACCGTAACTATGCCTCTCGAACGGCGCATGGCGCTTCTTGCCAAGGCGCGGGAGAAAGATTTCATCATCATCGAAGATGACTATGAGTTCGAGACGAATTATGTGAACGAGCCCTGCCCCGCGCTCAAGTCGCTTGATGATGATGGGCGCGTCATCTATGTGGGTTCGCTTTCCAAGACAACATTCCCGGGATTGCGGCTCGGCTTCATGGTGGGGCCCAAGAAACTGATCGCAGAAGCGCGGGCGCTTCGCCGGCTCATGGTGCGCCATCCGCCCAACAACAACCAGCGCACAGCGGCGCTCTTTCTCTCGCTTGGGCACCACGACACGCTGATCCGCCGCCTGCACAAGGCTTATCGTGAGCGCTGGGAAATCATGGGCAAGGCGCTGGACCGGCACATGCCGTTATCAGCGCACAGCCCCACATTCGGCGGCACCGCATATTGGGTGAGGGGTCCGGAGCGCATCGACAGCGAGGTGCTGCAGCAGGAAGCGCTCAAGAAAGGCATCTTCATCGAGCCCATGCGGCTTACTTTTGCAGCGAAGAACCAGCCACGTAATTTCTTCCGGCTAGCCTTCTCCTCCATCGCTGACGAGAAGATCGAACCCGGCATCAAGCTCCTTGCCGAGACAGCAAAGACCCTCAAGTGACGTTGCCAGAAGACCACCGGATGAAGGCGGCATTGTTCGCCATACTGGCCGTCGGTTTTGCGGCCGCACAGGATGCCATCGTAAAGTCACTCGCCGGCTCTTTTCCGGCCTATGAGGCAGTGATGATCCGCGGCGTTATCGGCGGCGCGATTCTTGCCCTCATGCTGGCGATGACTGACGGATTTTCCGCGCTGCGCACCTCTCTGTTCTGGCCGCTGGTGGTGCGTGGGCTTGTGCTGTGTTCGGGCTATTATGCCTTCATCCTTTCCATCGCTGCGATGCCAATTGCCAATGGCGTTGCCATCTATTTCACCATGCCCTTCTTCGTTGCCATGCTGGCGGGGCCCTATCTCGGCGAGCATGTGCCGATCTATCGCTGGCTTGCGATGATTGCCGGCTTCGTCGGCGTGCTTGTCATGGTGCGGCCCGGCACCGATGCTTTCGAGCCTGCCAGTTTCCTCGCGCTCTATTCTGCATTGGCTTATGCCGTCGGGCAGATGATGGGGAGGCGTTATGCGCAAGTGGTGCCTCCCATTGCCATCGCCAATATCCAGAATGCGGTCTATTTCGTCGTCTCTGTCTTGTTGTTTGCACTCTTCAACGCCACGACCGTCGATCTCTCATTCCACAAGAGCCTGGCATTTCTGTCGCGCCCAGCTGTCTGGCCTTCGCTTTTCGATTTCGGATTAATTGCGGCTACGGGCGTGATGGCGGCCTTCGGCTCGGTGCTGTTCACCTTCGCCTACAAATCGGCACCTTCAAATTTCGTGGCGCCGTTTGAGTACACCGCGATGATCTGGGCGGTGGGCTATGGCCTCGTGCTGTTCGGTGATTTCCCGGATGCCATCACCTGGATGGGAATGGCCGTCGTTATTGTGGCGGGTCTGTTGATGCTGTGGCGGGATCAACAGGTCGCTCACAAGACCGGGTAGCCTCCCCAATCCTTCACCGTGCGCAGCGCCAGCATAGACTGGATGCGCTGCACGCCGGGAAGCCGCGCCAGCCTTGTGCGATGGATGCGTTCATAGTCCTCGGCGTCCTTGGCAATGACGCGCAGGAGATAGTCGAACTGGCCGCTCATCAAGTGGCATTCAAGGATTTCGGGAACGCGCTGCACGGCTTTCTCAAATTTTTCCAGCATGTCTTCCGACTGGGCGATGAGCGAGACTTCCACGAAAAATTCATTGGCAAGGCCAAGAAGCTTGCGGTCGAGAGCGGCCGTGTATCCAGTGATGATGCCACGCTCTTCCAGAAGCTTGACGCGGCGATGGCAGGAAGATGCGGAAAGCCCCGCTAGCTCCGCCAGTTCCGAAAGCGGCATGTTGCCCCGCCGCTGCAGGGCGGAAAGAATGATCTTGTCCGTTTTATCGGGATTCTCTGATTTCATTCCGTATTTCTGCCATATTGCGCAATTTTTTTCAACCCAACACGCTTGCCGATGCGCCCGGGCGAATTTCATTTCAGGCAAGCTGGGCTATCTTCGCCATTCATATTCGGAGAGGAATGAAAATGCTCGTCGGCGTGCCGAAGGAAATCAAGAACCATGAATACCGCGTGGGGCTGACGCCCACCTCGGTCAATGAAGCTGTGCGCCATGGCCACAAGGTGATGGTGCAGGCCAATGCCGGGGCCGGCATCGGCAATACGGATGACGACTACAGGAAGGCGGGCGCGACAATCGTTCCAACTGCTGATGAAATCTTCGCCAAGGCCGACATGATCGTCAAGGTGAAGGAGCCGCAGGCCGTCGAGCGAAAGATGCTGCGTGAGGGCCAGATCCTCTACACCTATCTTCACCTTGCGCCCGATCCGGAGCAGACCAAAGACCTAGTGAAGTCCGGCGCCATTTGCATTGCTTACGAAACGGTCACCAATGCCCGTGGTGGACTTCCGCTCCTTGCCCCCATGAGCCAGGTGGCCGGGCGCATGTCGGTGCAGTCGGGCGCGCATTCGCTCGAGAAAGCACAAGGCGGACGCGGCGTGCTACTGGGCGGCGTTCCCGGCGTTGCCCCGGCAAAGGTCGTGATCCTCGGCGGTGGTGTTGTCGGCACCAATGCGGCGGCCATGGCGTTGGGCCTCGGCGCTGATGTCACCATCATCGAGAAGTCGACGGACCGCATGGAAGAACTGGTGGCGCGCTTCGGCACGCAACTGAAGACTATTTATTCCACGCAAGGTGCTGTGGAAGAGGAATGCGCCAGCGCTGATCTCGTCATCGGTGGCGTTCTTATCCCCGGCGCTGCTGCGCCAAAGCTTGTCACGAAGAAGATGCTTGCCGATTGGAAGCCCGGTGCGGTTCTCGTGGACGTTGCCATTGATCAGGGCGGCTGCGCGGAAACCTCCAGGGCCACGACCCATGCCGAGCCCACCTATGTTGTCGATGGCGTCATTCATTATTGCGTTGCCAACATGCCGGGTGGCGTTGCCCGCACCTCAACTTACGCGCTCAACAATGCCACCCTGCCCTTCGGCCTTGCCATCATGAACAAGGGCTGGAAGAAGGCGCTCACGGACGACATTCACCTGCGCAATGGCCTCAACGTGGCTGGCGGAAAGGTGACCTACAAGGCCGTGGCGAGCGACCTCGGCTATGACTATGTGCCGGCTGATAAGGCGATCGGCTAGCCGCCCACGCAGTCACCAGTCTTTGGCGACTGGGTTTGCCAATTCACTTTGGGAATGCCCCGCAGGCGGGGCGGGCCGCAGTTTGATTGCGGTAAGATTCGGTTAACTCAACCGCAACTTCCACGGAACATTGGCTCGGCCAGATCAAATTACAGTAGATTGAGTGACTTTTTGGAAAGAAATTACAACTATTATTTGCATTGTGATCACGAATGCAACCAATAGCTGCGCGGAACTCAGCGTGGCACGAAACTCACCCCAAACAGGAGACATCTTAATGTTCAAGTTTCTCAAAGACGATTCCGGCGCAACGGCAATCGAATATGGTCTGATCGCAGCTGCGATAGGCCTCGTGCTCGTCACCGTATTGGACAATGTTGCTTCGGGCCTCGATTCAACATTCACGTCCATCGCCGGCCACCTGTGAGCTAGGTTGAACCAGTATATTCCAATTACAGGCAGCACCTGGGAATGTGCCCTCCGTCAGGGGGGTGCATTTTTTTGCCTCAGACTTGGCCGGCGCAAGAAGCCATGATCAGCCGGCAGGCAACCCATGCGACCGTGCTGCTCTTGATAAAGGCGCTGTTAACCGCATGGCGAGTTCGTGCGGATTGTCTGCGCATTTGGATAAAACTTTAGGCAATTGAGCGAGGTATCAGAAACACCCCGCATCTATTGTGAATTGCGTAGTCACGCAGTCATCAGTCGCAAGCTGGGGCTGGCGTGGCATGGAACCTACCCCACTCCAGGAGCCTCACATGTTCAAGTTTCTCAAGGACGAATCCGGCGCGACTGCCATCGAATATGGCTTGATCGCCGCTGCCACGGGCCTCGCGCTCGTTGCCGTGATGCCTTCGATTTCTTCCGGCCTCAACACGACCTTCACCTCTATCGCCGGCGCGATGTAATCTGCGCAAGACCTGAAGCAGTTCAGGCGAATTTGGGACGGCAAAGAGAAATGCGCCTTTCGCAAGGAGGGCGCATTTTCTTTTGATCCCTCGCGTAGGATCGGAATTGCAGGCCAAACTCTTCCCAGAGAATCACGAGACGCCACGCCACACCCTGGGCGTGCTTTCAGTTGATTTGGTTAAACGTTTTATTTCAATAGCTTAAACAAGCCCCTCGGCGTTTTTTCACAATATGCTATGGAAACAGCGGGGACATTGAGGGTGCTGCTATGACCGATGATGGGGTCCGGTCTATCAAAGGCGAGCTTCGCTGGTGGCATAATCTGCGGGCGGCTGGATTTTG
>JAIBJH010000298.1 GCA_020029455.1 Hyphomicrobiales bacterium | reverse complement strand
CGGTGAAGAGGAGCGATGTGAGGGGGTCATCCCCACGCACCCAGCGCGTCGCAATCTGGTAGCTGGCATTGGAAACGGCGGCGAGCAGGAAAAAGCCAGTGCCCGATTGCACCAGGCTGCCGAGTCCTGCGTTCCACGGCTGCACGACAACAAGTGCGCCCACAAATCCGACGAGAATGCCTATCCAGCGGCGCACGCCTACGTCTTCCCTTAGCAGAAAGATCGACATGATCGTGACCAGGATGGGCGTCAGATACATGATCGTGGTGGCCGTCGCGAGTGGTGCCTGCATGATACCGGCGTTGAAGAGGGCGGTCGTGATCATGAGAAGCAGCGAACGCAGAACCTGCACGGCAGGCACCTTACTCCTGGCAAGCACAGGAAGGTGCTTGCCGCAAACAGCGGCGGCCGCAACTGATGCGAAGAAGAAGCGGCCCCACGTCACCTGGACGAGGGAATAGTGCTCCAGCGCCAGTTTCATGACCGCATCGAGCAACAGAAAGCAAAACATGGTGCCGAGCATCCATAGGATGCCTGCGGCTCTGTTTTCCGCCTGAAGTGTGGGAGTCATTGGCGACTAGTTTGGCAATTTACCCTGCAGTTCATCTTCAATGTGAACCCGGATAATGTCATCGAATGTCTTTTCAGTAGAAAACCCCAGTGCCTTCGCCCGCGCGGCATCAAAATTCCTCGGCCAACCAGCAACGATCTGCTGAATGGATTCGTCTGGAACGTGCCTTACTTTCTCGAGTACCTTCGCACCGGCTACGCGCTTCAAGGCCTCCAGCTGTTCGGCCACTGTGCAGGATAGACCAGGTAGCGTGAGTGCGCGGCGGTTCCCCAAGGCGGTGCCCCCCATTTCAGCACCCCGTATCAGGAACTGCGTTGCCGCGCGTGGCGAGGCATGCCAGTGCCGTACAGATGGATCGACCGGTAGTATCGCTTCCTTTCCGGCCAACGGTTCCCGGATGATGTTGGAGAAGAAGCCCGATGCAGCCTTGTTCGGAAGGCCTGGGCGCACGCACACGGTGGGCATGCGCAGCGCCATGCCATCGATGAAGCCACGGCGCGAATAGTCGGAGATCAAGAGTTCGCAAATAGCCTTCTGCGTTCCATAGCTCGTGAGCGGAGCTGTGAGGAATTCATCGCCAATCGCATCCGGAAATGGCGCCCCGAACACTGCAATCGACGAGGTAAATATGAGTGTTGGGCGATAACCATCACCTTTCGACCTGATGGCTTCCAGCAAATTCTGTGTGCCTAGAAGATTGACGCGATAGCCTTTCTCGAAATCCACTTCCGCCTCGCCAGAAACAACAGCCGCAAGATGGAAAATAATATCTGGTCCGCCGGAAACGAGTTTTGCTGCTTCTCCAGCGGATGAGAGATCGCCAATGTGCGTTTCAATCTCGAAGGAGGCCGGAGGAGGGGGCGGAGACAGCACCACATCGTTTCGCACCAGCTTGGAAACCGGCCGACCTGCGATACTCCCATCCCGGGCCAACCTGGCAACGAGCTTGTTGCCGAGCATGCCAGCGGCACCGATGATAAGGATGTGCATAAATTGCCCTCTGACCATGTAAGAAGCCGTAAGATGTCAGAAGTGGTGGCGTTGGTCGACCTGCTGAAAAACATGACTGATACCTGCGTTTGGCAAACGTAACCCCGCTGGTCCGGGCTGCGGCATAAGAGTAAGTAATGCAGACGAATCAGTTACTTGCCTCATTCCTCCTGAAGGATATCTGATTGTCCATCTTCAAGACGTCTGCCATGGTGGGTAGCCTGATAGCGGTGAGCCGCTTTCTGGGCTTCTGGCGGGATCTTGCCGTGGCCGCGCTCCTCGGCACCTCGTTTGCTGCCGAGGCATTTTTTGTGGCACAGCGCTTGCCCAATCTGTCCCGGGCCATATTTGCCGAGGGCGCGTTCAACAATTCTTTCGTTCCGGTTTTCACTGCCAAATTGCACCATGAGGGAACTACCAAATCCTTCGAGTTTGCGCGCGAGGTTCTCTCGGTCCTTTTATATTACCTCGCGGCGTTTTGCGTGCTTGCAGTGGTGGCGATGCCATGGGCAATCGTTCTCGTAGCGCCCGGATTCACCGGCAAGGCGGAGCAATATGATCTTGCAGTCGAGCTGACGCAAATCTGCTTTCCCTATCTGCTGCTGATTTCGATCACGTCACTGTTTGCCGCAATCCTGAACTCGATGAAACGTTTCGCCGCATCGATGCTCGCTCCGGCGCTGATGAATGCCGTTCTCATTTGCGCGTGCTTATATGCCTGGTGGCGGGGCTATGGCGACACGCCGCAGAGTGCGCGAATACTCTCTTATGCCGTCTTGTTTGGAGGGATGGCACAACTGGCAATTGTTGCGTTCTCGGCCCGGAGGTTTGGTGTTCCGCTTCTGCCCGGTATGCCTCGTCTGACAGGTCAAGTGGCCAGCTTGGCAAAGGCAACGTTGCCTATTTTGATCGCGGGCGGCGTGACGCAGATCAACCTTCTGGTGGCCATGGCCCTCGCCTCGGACACTCAAGGAGGCATTGCCTATCTCTACTATGCGGAAAAAATAGTCGACCTGCCATGGAGCATCATAGGCATGGCGCTCGCACTGGTACTCTTGCCGGAATTGACGCGGGCCTTGCAGCAGCAGACTGGTGCAATCCAGGCTATCATTCTCCAGAACCGCGCTCTTGAGATGTCGGCAATCCTGAGCATACCCGCCGCGCTGGCATTGATGGTCATCGGCGAGCCGATTGTACGGACCATCTTCGAACATGGCGCCTTCGGCTCCGCGGACACAAGTTCCGTGGTATCGGTCCTCACCGCGCTCGCCCTGGGGCTTCCTGCGCTGATCGCGGTGAAATTGTTGCAATTAACGTTCTATGCGAGAGAGCAAACGAAAATTCCGATGTACTGCGCGATTGCGTCGGCGGCGATCAATCTGGTGGCAAGTCTGTTGCTGCAGAGAACCTACTCCTACATCGGCATTGCCGTGGCAATCAGCTTGGCCGCATGGGCAAATGTTATTCTGCTCTATTTTGTGGCTCACAGCAGAGGAGTTGTGCG
>JAIBJH010000091.1 GCA_020029455.1 Hyphomicrobiales bacterium | reverse complement strand
GCCAGCGCCATGAAGGGTGAGCGGTAGGCGGTCGCCCTCGGAGGCTTCGAACCGGGTGCCGAACAAGGACAAGGGTTTAGTCACCCGGCCCATGGGCCTCTTCGACAACGAGGCATCGCCCACGCAGCGAGCAGTCAAGTCCGTTGTCGCCATGAGGCCCAGAGCCAGCCTGACACCGGTGCCGGAATTGCCGAAATCAAGGGGGCCGGAGGGAGAGCGGAGGCCGCCTACTCCCACACCCTTGACGTGCCAGCGGCCCTCACCGTCCTTCTCCACGGCAGCGCCCAAAGCCTTCATGGCCTTGGCCGTGTTGATGACGTCCTCGGCTTCGAGGAGGCCTTCAATGACCGTTTCGCCCTCGGCAATGGCCCCCAGCATGAGGCTCCTGTGCGACATGGATTTGTCGCCCGGTACGGAAATGCGGCCCGTCAGGCCCCGGCTCTTGCGGGAAAGGAGAGGTTGCGTGGTGGTATTGTGCATCTGCGTGGAAATCGGCCTGAATCGGGAAAGCGCCGCCTTCGATACACGGCGGGGGTGGTTCTGTCACGTTCCCGGACTGCACCCGGAACCGCACCAGCACTCCTTGCAACAGGCCTTTTGACAATCCCTCCGGACCGTGGCATGAGCCGCCCATTCCCAGTCATTTTCCAGAGAGGTAATGCCATGGTCAGTGCCGAGCTTGGCACCAAGCGCACATGCCCTAGTTGCGCGACACGCTTTTATGATCTTTTGAAGGATCCCATCATCTGTCCCAAATGCGGGACGAACTTCATCGCCCAGCCGATCCTGCCGTCCAAGACGGACTATCCGGGCGTTGCCCCCGTTGCCGCGCCCAAGCCGCGCGAAACCGAGCAGGCCGAGGAGGCCGATACCGGTGACGTCGAGCTCGTGAGCCTCGAGGACGTGGAGGAGAACAGCAAGGACGATGACGAGACCGCCGGCATCGAGGATGTCGATCTCGGCGAAGAGCCTGCCGACGACAATGCCGAAGAGGACGATACCTTTCTTGTCGAAGAGGAAGAGGAGGGCGGCAACATGTCCGACCTCATCGAAGGCGGCGGCGACAAGCAAGAGGATGAGAACTGAGGCTCTGCCCGCGCCTTTGCATGGCCGGCAAAGTTTCGCTTGATCGTGGATGGGAGCCGAACTAGGTTCCGCCGCGCTTTTGGAGGAGGCCGTTGAGGCCTTCTCCGCGGCCCGTCACCAAGCGGGCCACCACTTGGATGGATAAGGGGTCATAGCTCAGTTGGTAGAGCGCTTGAATGGCATTCAAGAGGTCGGCGGTTCGATTCCGCCTGGCTCCACCATCC
Source organism: Hyphomicrobiales bacterium (assembly GCA_020029455.1). GTDB lineage: Bacteria > Pseudomonadota > Alphaproteobacteria > Rhizobiales > Aestuariivirgaceae > Aestuariivirga. Next base: position 8,314 of record JAIBJH010000091.1, on the reverse strand, counting down.
AGTCTCGTCAGCTTCTCGAATTCCAGCGGAACTGCCTTCTAGCGCATCGGACGAGCAAGTGGAATCGCTTGCGAAATGAAAGATGCGCCAGATTCAAAGTTCTACAGCAACTTATCGACGGTCAATTGAGTTCAATTGACCGTCGGTTGCTGTAGCGCAGTTTCAACCGGCTATGCCTTTGGTCGCTCATTGCTGCTTCTGACAATCTCGGCCAGGCGCTTCATGGAACGAAGCGTTGTCCGCTCTTCGGCAGCCGCGAACCCCATGAGAAGGCCCCTCTTCGGAGAGGTTGCTCCGTATTGAAGTGATAGAGGCGACACGTTGATGCCCATTGAAACTGCGCTCGCGGCAATCTGCCGGTCATCCGTTACCGTGCGAAACAATGCAACGAGCTGTATGCCTGAGTCCGACCTGTGCAGATCCATCCATTTGCCCAGATATCGTTCGAAGTGACTGGTGAAAATTTCCCGGCGTTCTGCATATATGCGGCGCATGCGCCGAAGATGCCGGGTCAGGTAGCCTTCATTGATGAAATCGGCCAGGGCCGCCTGGGTGATCAGAGGGGCAAATTGTCCCGTCGCGCTCATTGCTGATGTCATGCGGTGGCGCAGGTCCATCGGCACGACCATGTAACCAAGCCGCATCGCGGGAAAGAGGATCTTGGCAAAAGTGCCTACAAAGACAATGCGCGCATCAGCGGCATTGCTTTGCAGGGCGGGAATCGGCTGGCCCTGAAAACGATATTCGCTGTCATAATCGTCTTCGAGGATCCAGCAGTTCCACTCTCGTGCGAGGTTGATGAGCTGGTAGCGCTGTTCCACATTCATCGTGATGCCGAGGGGGTGGTGACAGGACGGTGTTACGAAAATCACCCGCGGAGGCACTTCGAGGCGTTCGAGATTCCAGCCCTCATCATTGACCTGGAGCGGCACAAGCCTTGCTCCTGCGGAAGCGAATGCGGCTCTGGCACCGTAATAGCCGGGCTCCTCCATCCACACCATATCGCCAGGATCCGTCAGTATGCGCGCCAACACATCGAAGGCTGATTGTGCGCCATTGGTCACGATGACTTGTTCCGGTTCGCAAACAACACCGCGCGAGGCGGAAAGATAGCGGGAAATCGCTTCGCACAAGGGTGGATACCCGGCGATATGGTAGGAGCCAAACAGATCCGTGCGTGCAAGCTTGGTGCGGCGCGTGAGAAGCTTTGACCAGGTGTTGAAGGGAAAGTTGTCGGCGTCAGGAAGCCCGGGATGAAAGGCAGTGACACCCGGTTTGCCATGATGAAACGGCTGCTGGGTCATCACCCGGCCTCGCTGCGACAATGCCGTCACATCAGTCGAACGTGTTTTTCGTGAACGTCGCAGCGTAGAGCCAAGCCGCTTCACCAACGGTCTTGTGCCGCGGGCTATCTCAAGGAACCCTTCGAGAGCCAGCTGCTCATAGGCGGCAATTACAGTATTGCGGCCGAGCCTCAAGTTTGTTGCCAGCGCGCGCGTCGAAGGCAGCGCCGTGCCGCCCGGGAGCACCTGCCGTTCGATCAGGCCCCGGAGTTGCCTGTAGAGTTGCCGGTGCAGGCTCTGGGCAGAATCCCGGTCCAGGAGAATGCTGTCGACCGGAAAACTGACTGTCATGGTGGTTCCTTAAATTCTCACAGTTTTGGTTCTCTGCATGGAACCACTTTAGCGGTACCGTGGAGGCACGTACAGGTGTGGGTGAAGATGCCGGAGATGGAACGGATCAGGATCGGTGTAGTCGGGGCGGGTACCATTGCCCAGGTCGAGCATGTGCCAAACCTCCTGCGCCTGAAGGACCGGTTTGACATCAAGGGCATCTGTGACCCCTCGGCCGCGACACGAGGTTTCGTGACCGAACGTTACGGAATTGCAGCATTCGACACCCTGGAAAAGCTCCTTCAACTGCCGCTCGACGCCGTTGTCATTGCCTCGCCTGACCCCTTGCACAAGGAACATGTGTTGGCAGCATTTGAGCGCGGCCTGCATGTGTTGTGCGAGAAACCCCTGTGCTACGGCAGCGCAGACATTGCCGAGTTGATCGCCGCCCGGGATGTCCGCGGGTTGGTGCTGCAGGTCGGCTACATGAAGCGGTTTGATCCAAACTACGAAACGTTGCTTTCCCTGCTGCCCGCTCAAGGCGGGGAGCTTCGCCATATAACTGTTGAGGTCAGCGACCCGGATGCCTGGCCCTTCATCCAGCATCATGATTGGCGGAGAAGCGATGATGTACCGCAGGACCTCATAGACGAGGTGGCATCCAGGCGGCGCGAACAGGTTGCGAGGGCCGTATCAGTTCCACTCGATGATGTTGCCTATCGCGGATTTTGCGGGGCCTATTGTTCGTCGATTGTCCACGACGTGAACGCCGTCCATGGCATTCTGGATTGCCTCGGGGTGGAGGAAGGCAAGATCGCCGGAGCGCAACTCTATGCCGGTGGAGGTGGCGGCCACGGCGCGGTCAGCCTCCTCGGCGGAAAGGCGCTGTGGACCATGACGCATCTCGCGGTGCCACGTCTCGCTGATTATCGCGAGCGCATCGCCATCTATTTTGATGATGCCGTTTTTGAGCTCGAGTTTCCGTCGCCTTACCTCAATCATCAGCCCACCCGGCTATCAGTCCGCCAAAGCAAGGGCCACAGCCTCGAATGCCGGGACATCCGCACCAGCTATGCCGAGGCTTTTGTCGAAGAGCTCAAAGGTTTTGCCGGTGCGATTACTGAAGGAACATCAGTCCGCAACACCGCAGAGCATGCCGCCCGCGACATGGGTTTGCTGGCCGGGCTGGCCCGCTGGCATGCAACCCACCCACCCCAACTCATTCACCAGGGAAAAATTTCGTGAGCGTTCGCATCGGCATCAATCCCATCACCTGGACCAATGATGACTATCCTGAATTGGGTGGTGATACATCTTTGGAAACTTGCCTCGCCGAAACCAAGGAAGCGGGTTACGCCGGCACTGAACTGGGCGGGAAATTCCCACGGCAGTCGCCGGTGCTGAAGCTGATCATGGATCGCTTTGGCCTCAAGGTTGTTTCAGGCTGGTACGATGGCCGTTGTGACGAGAAGGATGTGGCAGCAGAGATGGATGCCATTGCTCCGCACCTTCAGTTGCTCAAGGACATGGGATCGGCACATGTGGTCTATGCCGATACCTCCCGTGGCCGGCATGGCGCCATTTGGGGCCCTATTTCGCAGCGCCCAAAACTGACAGAAGATGAGTGGCCTTCTTACGGCCGCAAGCTGACTGAACTCGCGGAGAGGATGGCTGAGTTTGGCGTGCGCATGGCATTCCATCATCACATGGGGACCATTGTCGAAAGTGACGAGGAGGTAGGCCTCCTCATGAAACATACGGGCGAGGCTGTGGGTCTCCTCTATGATACGGGGCATTCGTCATTCTCAGGTGGCGATCCGCTGGCTCTCCTCAAGAAACATGTGAAGCGCGTCGTTCATGTCCACTGCAAAGATGTGCGCAGGCCCCTCTTGGAGAAGGCGCGCCGCGACGACATGAGTTTCATGGATGCAGTAATCGCGGGGATATTCACCGTGCCGGGCGATGGTGCCATTGATTACCCGTCCATTCTCAAGGTTCTCGCTGACAACAACTATTCCGGCTGGCTTGTCGTCGAGGCGGAACAGGACCCGAGGAAGGCACCCCCTCTTACCTATGCAAAGATGGGTTTCAATAATTTGTCGCGCATGGCGCGGGAGGCAGGATTTACCGTGAAGAATTGACAGGCGCTCAAGCGCAAAAGGAACCAGTGCTGCCGCACTGAAATTGTGTCGCAGCTGGTCTGCCGCCATCCCAAGATGACGGCAGAGACTAGTAACAGGAGGAAACATGTTTTCGCGAAGGAATTTTCTAAAACCGGTCCTCGGCCTTGTGGCCGGGCTCACACTCCTGTCGGCCGCAACCACTCTTGCTGCGGCAGACGAAACCCGCGTCGTCTTTGTCACGCACGGCCAAAGCGGCGATCCCTATTGGTCAGTGGTGAAGAACGGCATGGATGATGCCGCCAAGACACTTGGCGTCAAGGCTGAATACCTCGCTCCTGAAACCTTCGATATGGCAAAGATGGCCCAAATGATTGATGCTGCCGCGGCATCAAAACCGGATGGCCTCGTTGTATCGATTGCCGATCCGGCGGCCCTCAGCGAGCCCGTCAAGAATGCCGTTGCGGCTGGCATTCCGGTAATCGTGATTGACTCAGGTGGAGGCAAGCTGACGAAAGAGCTCGGTGGCCTGCTCTATCTCGGCCAGAGTGAATACGAGGCCGGCGTCATGGCCGGCGAACGCGTTGCCAAGCTCGGCGTCACCAAAGCTGTCTGCGCCAACCACGAAGTTGGGAACGTGAGCCTTGATGACCGTTGCGCTGGTTTTGCCAAGGGTCTTGGTGTCGATGTTCCGGTGCTCAATGGTGTTATGGATCCAACCGAGATGAAAAACCGCATCATCGGCTACCTCAACACCAACGCAGACACTCAGTTTGTGTTGACGGTTGGCATCGGTGGCGCCGAGCCTGCATTGATGGCGATTGATGAACTGGGGCTCACCGGCAAAGTGAAGCTCGGTACATTCGATCTTTCGCCAACCATCCTGCAGGCGACAGCAGATGGCAAGATGGAATGGGGCATCGATGCCCAGCAATATGCCATGGGCTACATTCCGGTCGTGATGTTTGACCTGTGGAAGAAATACAAGATTGCTCCCATCGCTGACTATCCGACGGGTCCTGGTTTCGTGACCAAGGAAACGGCAGCATCGGTCATCGATCTTGCCAAGCAAGGCAAGCGCTGAGCAAAAAGTGGCGGCCGGAATGGCTCCTTCCGGCCGCCAAACTCATCCATTGGGAGGCATCAAGAACATGACTGCTGGCGTCCGCGACGAAAGAGTCCGATCCGTATCGTTGCTCGGCCAACTCCTGAGCAGGCCGGAATTGGGCGCAGCTGCTGGTACGGTTCTTGTCTTTGTCTTTTTCGCGGTGACGGCCGGCGGCAGCGGCTTGTTCAGCGCCAAGGGCATCATCAACTTTCTTGAAGTCTCGGCGCAGCTCGGCATTCTTGCGGCGCCCGTGGCCTTGCTGATGATTGCGGGAGAATTCGACCTTTCGGTGGGCTCCATGATCGGCTTTGCCGGCATTGCGATCGCCATTCCAACAATCGTATGGGGCTGGCCGCTTTGGCTCGCGGTGGTATTTGCGTTCCTGGTCTGCGGCTTCATTGGCTATCTCAACGGTCTCATCGTCGTCCGGACCGGACTGCCATCCTTCATCGTCACGCTGGGCAGCTTGTTCATGCTGCGGGGCCTCACACTCGGCATCATGCGCGGGGTGACTGGCCGCACCCAGGCCTCCGGCATCCATGAATATGCCAAGGACGACATTTTGACGCCGCTCTTTGCAGGACAAGTGCTGAAGACACCTATTGCCTGGCTTGCCGATATTGGCGTGGTCGGCAAGCGGGCCGACGGCCTGCCGATGATATCCGGCATTCCCATGTCCATTATCTGGTGGATTGCGCTGACACTGTTCTGCACCTGGCTTCTGACCCGCACGCGCTTTGGCAACTGGATCTTCGCATCGGGCGGCGAGGCCAATGCCGCGCGCAATCTCGGTGTGCCGGTGGCCCGGACCAAGATCATGCTGTTTGTCTTCACCGCCATGGCCGCAGCGCTCTTCGCTTCGATCCAGGTGCTCGTCACCGGCTCGGCCGATACGCTCCGCGGCAATCTCAAGGAATTTGAAGCGATCATTGCGGTGGTCATCGGCGGCACATTGCTGACCGGCGGTTATGGCTCGGCGATTGGCGCCATGTTTGGTGCGCTGATTTTCGGCGTCGTGCAGATGGGTATTTTCTATACCGGCATCGACACGGACTGGTTCAAGCTCTTCATGGGCGCGATGATGGTGACAGCCGTTCTCTTCAACTCCTATGTGCGCAACCGCGCCATGCGGAGCCGCTGATGGAAGCCCCGCTCATCGAGTTGCGATCCGTCAGCAAGTATTTCGGAAAAGTCATTGCGCTAAAAGATGTCTCATTCGATGTGCGGGCTGGTGAAGTGCATTGCCTGCTTGGTGACAATGGCGCGGGCAAATCCACACTGATCAAGATCTTGTCAGCCGTTCATACCCCTGATGCCGGCGAAATATTCATTTCCGGAAAAGCCACGCATTTCAGTTCGCCCAAGGTGGCCTTGGACAATGGTATTGCCACAGTCTACCAGGATCTGGCGCTCGTGCCGCTTATGAGCATTGCGCGTAACTTCTTCCTGGGACGCGAGCCTGTGAAAGGCGTTGGTCCTTTCAAGCAGCTCGATATCGGCCTTGCCAATGAAACTGCCTATCGCGAGCTCAAGGACATGGGGATTGAAATCCGCGATCCCGAGCAGCCCGTAGGCACGCTCTCAGGTGGCGAACGGCAGTGCCTTGCCATTGCCCGCGCCATCCACTTCGGCGCGAAGGTCCTGATCCTTGATGAGCCCACCTCTGCCCTGGGTGTTCACCAGGCATCGGTGGTCCTGAAACTGATCGTGCAATCCAAGGCGCGCGGCATCGGCGTCATCTTCATCTCGCACAATGTTCATCATGCATATGTGGTGGGTGACCGTTTCACCATCCTGAAGCGGGGCCGCAGCATGGGCACTCACAAGAACACGGAGATCAGCCGCGATGAGCTTCTCCATCTCATGGCAGGTGGCAAGGAGCTGGTCGACCTAGAGTCTGAAATCGCCCGTTTGAAAACTGCCAAGGCAGGAACCTAACATGGAACGGATTGGCGTCGGGCTGATTGGCACAGGCTTCATGGGCAAATGCCATGCCATGGCCTATGGCGCAGTGAAGGCGGTGTTCGGCGACGTGCCGGTTGTCGACCGGATTTCGCTTTGCGATGTCGATGCCGAATACGCCCGGGCCTCAGCCAACCAGTTTGGATTCGAAAAATCCACAACCCAATGGCGCGACCTGCTGAATGATCCTGCCATCCAGCTCATATCGATCACTTCACCCAATGGGCTGCACCGCGAAATGGCGGTTGCGGCGCTGGAAGCGGGAAAGCACGTGTGGTGCGAGAAGCCCATGGCGCTGACGCTCGCCGACGCCGAGGCCATGGCCGCGGCAGCAGCCAGGAAGCCAACCCAGGCAAGCGCCTTGGGTTATGGATATTTGCGCAATCCGGCGCTGCAATATGCAAAGCAATTGATTGCCGATGGCGCCATCGGTGACGTTTTCGATTTCCGCGGCAGCGTGGATGAAGACTACATGGCCGACCCTCAGGCACCCTGGTCCTGGCGCATGACCAAGAAAGATGCTGGCCTCGGCACACTCGGCGACTTGACCGTTCATCTCATATCGCTGGCCCAGGAACTGATGGGCGATATCTCAAGTCTTTGCGCAATGGTTGATGTGGTGCACGGTGAACGCCCGGTTCCCGGCACCAACACATCAGCGGCTGTGGAGAACGATGATGTCGCTCATGCGCTTGTGCGATTTGCCTCGGGTGCGCGTGGCGTCTTGACTTCAAGCCGCGTGGCCCATGGACGGAAGAATGGCCTCAAGGTTGAGGTTCATGGGTCCAAGGGCATGTTGTGGCTCGACAATGAGCGCATGAACGAACTCAATCTCTATATTGCCGAAGGCCCGAAGGAATCACGCGGCTTCAGGCGCATCCTCTCAGGGCCCTATCACCCGGCCTATGACCGGCTTTGCCCCGCACCAGGCCACGGCCTCGGCTTCAATGAATTGAAGGTGATTGAGCTTGCCGAACTCTTGCATGCCATATCGGGCAGACAATCGGCTTCAGTAGACTTTTCGCGCGGGCTCAAGATTGAGCGGGTCATCCACGCTTTTGTCCACTCAGCCAGTTCGGGCAGTTGGGTCAGCGCGTTTTGAGTTTTTGCCTGTGTTTCAACTGAGTTTCATCCGTTTTGGCCATGATGCCTCGTCTCAGAAACCGTAGGACAGCCGGAGCTTCAAAATCACCGGAACGGGAGATTTTGAGATCGTCAGTCCTATATCGTGAAAATAGTCCTTGACACCGCGCGGTGGAAATGCTACTTCTCGCTACATTCCACCAGTGGGTCCAGACACCCCCACCCTTCCTCAACAATAGTCTTGCAAGCTCACGAAGATGACGTTGGGAAACGGCATGACAAGTGTCGTGAGGCAATTGACCTCAAGATTTCTTTTTCCAACCCGTATCATCGTTCCGCTGAAGCACGACGTCCTCAGAAGTTGCAATCCAGTCTTGGAGGCTTGGCTCATATTCCAGAACTTCAGAGATACTCCAAACAGCCGCCTT
>JAIBJH010000090.1 GCA_020029455.1 Hyphomicrobiales bacterium | reverse complement strand
GCGAAGGTTGCCGATTATGACGCGCTGCTGCTGCCCGGCGGCGCCTGGAACCCGGATGCGCTGCGCCAGGACAAGGATGCACAAAACTTTGTGCGCGAAATGCATGCATCGGGCAAACCAACCTGCGCCATCTGCCATGGCCAATGGGTGATGGTGAGCGCCAAGATCCTCAAGGGCAAAAAGGCAACGGCGGTGTGGAACATTCATATCGATCTTGAGAACGCCGGCGCCATCGTCTCGGACGAACCCTGCGTGGTAGACGGCAATCTAATCACGGCGCGCTTCCCCTACGATTTGCCACGGCTGGTGAAGGCGCTGGTCAAGCAACTGGTGCCGCAGGCGGTGTGAAATTCGAACAACCACCCCTTCCTTTGGGGAGGGCGAAGCAACAGCAAAGTGTTTCAACGTTCCCGTCATCCCGGCGCAAGGCGGGACCCATTGAGCCTGTTCGGCTTGCAGATTGCCAATTGAAGTTAATCAGGGGATCCTGTGTCGCGGGCTTCGCCCTTGCACGGGATGACGGTCGTTTTTCTCTCTCAAGGGAGGGAGTTCCTATTTTGCCGCGACGCCATGTGTCTTGATGAGCCAGCGGATTTGCGCATAAGTGCCGCCATGTTGGCTTTGGCTGTTCGCAACTTTCTCGCAGTTCTGATGGTTGCTGCGTTTTGCTTTTCGGTGCTTGCGCCCGCCTTTGTGTCACAGGACGCGGCGGCGGCCTCCACAATGACCGAGATGAGCGGAATGGAAAAGCCGGATTGCGTTCCCTGCAAGGCCACAGGGCAAATGATGTCGCTGTGTGCGCAAATGCATTGTCTGGTGATACCTGCCGAGCCCAATCTGCAGACCGCAAAGGCCACGGCAAACTCTGCCTTCACAATGAGGCCCCAGCCGGTTCCAAAGGCCTATTCAACCTCTCCTCCTGTCCCGCCGATATAACTTCGCGCTCAATTGAACTTTAGCCGCCCCGGACAAGCGCCGGAGCAAAAGCATCCAATTGCGGAGTCATCAATGAACTTCTCCATTCGCATTCCATTGGCGCTGGCCGCCAGCCTCATCGCCACAACAGGCACCCTCAAAGCCGAAACGCTGCAGCAGCTTGCGGGCCACACCCACTATCACGGCATTGCCTATGCGCGGTCCGGCAGCGCAAAGCTGCTGCTCGCCACCCATCATGGGGTTTTTGCAGTCGATGCAGCGGGCGAGGCAACGCAGGTTTCCCCGCTCCATGACTACATGGGCTTTTCTCCCGATCCCGCCGACCCACTCGCCTATTATGCAAGCGGGCATCCTTCCACGGGCGGCAACTCCGGATTCCTGAAATCAACGGATGGCGGCGGAAGCTGGCAGCATATATCCGATGGCCTCAATGGCCCGGTCGACTTCCATCAGATGGATGTCAGCGCCGCTGATCCGAAAACGATCTATGGCGGCTTCGGCGGCTTGCAGGTCAGTCACGATGGCGGCGTCACCTGGGTGATGGCTGGCGAACTGCCGGGTGAACTGATTGCCATTGCAGCATCGGGCACAAAAGCCGCGATTGTTTACGCAGCAACGAAAACTGGGTTGCAGGCTTCGGAAGATGGCGGCGCGAGCTGGAAACCCATCGCATTTTCCGGTGAGGCTGTGAGCCTTGTCGAAGCGGAAGCCGATGGCACGCTCTATGCCTATGTTGTGGGCAAGGGGCTGATGCACACAAATGAATCCGCCACCGCGAACTGGGAGTTGCTTTCCAATGTGTTCGCAGACGGCATTCCACTGCATTTGGCGGTGAACCCGGCAAAGCGTTCGCAGATCGCCCTGACCACCCATCTCAATGGCGTGTGGGAAAGTAGCGACAGCGGATTGAGCTGGGTGCAGCTCGGCCAATAGGCACCCGAAAGCATCATATTCACCCCTCCCCTGCGGGGAGGGGGTGATCCAGCATGTGCTGACACAACCCCTGGCCCACTGCGTGGGCACTCCCCCAACAAGTTGGGGGGAGAGAGCAATCAAAAATTCACGCGGTCTCCGCCCTTCAATTCGAGAGTGGCGCGAGCTTCGTCTGGCGTTGCAATCTCGAGGCCAAGGCCTTCCACGATGCCGCGCACCTGTTTCACCTGCGCGGCGTTGCTTTCGGCAAAGCGGCCCTTGCCGAGCCAGAGCGAATCCTCAAGCCCCACGCGCACATTGCCGCCCATGGCTGCGGCAATGGCGGCAATAGGCATCTGATTCCGCCCTGCCCCAAGCACCGACCAGCGATAGTTGCTGCCGAAAAGCCTGTCGGCGGTGCGCTTCATATGCATCACATCCTCGGCATGTGTGCCGATGCCGCCGAGAATTCCAAAGACGCTCTGCACGAAGAAGGGCGGCTTCACCACACCGCGATCTGCAAAATGCGCCAGCGTATAGAGATGGCCGATGTCATAGCATTCGATCTCGAAGCGCGTGCCATTTTCGGCACAAGTTGTGAGGATGTATTCGATGTCGGCGAAAGTGTTCTTGAAGATGCGCTCGCGCGAGGCTTCGAGATAGGGCCGCTCCCAGTCGTGCTTGAAGTCCTTGAAGCGGGCGAGCATCGGGAAAAGCCCGAAGTTCATGCTCCCCATGTTGAGGGAAGCAACTTCCGGCTTGAAGGTGGCGGCGGGCTTCACGCGCTGCTCGATGGTCATGGTGGCAGCGCCGCCGGTGGTGATGTTGAGCACTGCGCCGGTACGCTGCTTGATCGACTTCAAGATTGGCTCGAAGGCCTCCGGTGACTGGTCGGGCCTACCATCTTTCGGATCGCGCGCATGCAGATGCACGATGGCGGCGCCCGCCTCTGCCGCGCCGACGGCTGCATCGGCGATCTCCTGTGCGGTGACTGGAAGATGCGGCGACATGGATGGTGTGTGGATAGAGCCGGTGACGGCGCAGGTGATGATGACCTTATTGGCCATGAAGAGTTACTCCGGAAAGTTGCCGGAGCACTCTAGTGGGCTACCGTCCTAAATGGAAATGCGTTCCACTTTTCTCCATCGGTGGGCTTGACCCGCCGACCCAGTCTGGTTGGTCCCGGATCAAGTCCGGAAGGCCCATGGAGAGATTTGGGAAAGGCGTCAGGCCCGATGGGCGGAACCGGCGATATAGATCACGAAGGCGATCACAGCGATGAGCAGCCAAGAGCTGTTGCTGCCTGCAGCCGAAAAGATATCCGTGATGGAATCGAGAGCCTCGAGGCCCGTTTTCGCGTGGGCCACGCTGTTCATTCCAATGAGTGCCAAACCAGATATTGCGAGCGATTTCATGTGCCGCTCCATGATTGCGAAGGCGTTAATAGAGCCCTTCGGATGCAAACATTGTACGCCGGAACGAATTAGGCACCGAGTTAAAGCGTTGCTTAAGGATAATGCTTGGTAAAGGCTTAGTATCCCTTTGGCTTCATCAGCCCAAACTCCGTCTCGCGCTCATAGGCGGCGCAAACCTTCAGCACCGTACGATCATCGAACATGCGGCCGATGACATGGAGGCCTGCGGGCAGGCCCGCCTTGGTGAAGCCGCAAGGCACGCTCGCGGCCGGCTGCTGCGTCAGGTTGAAGGGATAGGTGAAGGGCGTCCAGTTCACCCATTTGCCGGACCTGTCGGTGCTGGCAGGCTGCAGCTGTCCGGCCTCGAAGGCTGGCACTGGAAGTGTCGGCGTTAGCAACACATCATAGTTTTCCATGAAGAGGCGCATCTGCGTGCCGAGCTGCCCACGCTGGCGGTTGGCTTCGAAGATATCGCGCGAGGTGAAACCATTGCCCTGCTCAACAACGTCAGCCAAGGCCGGCTCAAGCAGCGCTTTTTTCTCCGGCGGCAGATTGCCGAGTGCATAGTTTGCCCCCGCCCACCACAGTACGCGGAAACAATCAACGGGATCCTTGAAGCCGGGATCAATCACCGTCACCTTCGTACCGAGTTTGCGCAGCACCTTCACAGCCTGCTCCACCAGCGCCGCGATCTCAGGGTCCACATCGACGTAACCGAGGTTCGGCGAGAACGCGATGCGCAAGCCTTTGATGTTCTGCTTGAGGTTCCTCGTGTAACCCGCCCCGTCAAAGGGCAAGGAATGCCAGTCGCGGTTGTCAGGCCCTGTGATCGCATCCATCATCAATGCGGCATCGGTGACGGTGCGGGTCATGGGCCCCACATGGGCCACGGTGCCGAAGGGTGAGAGCGGCCAGGCCGGCACGCGCCCGAAAGACGGCTTCAGCCCGAAGGTGCCAGTGAAGCCGGCCGGGATGCGGATGGAGCCGCCCCCATCAGTGCCTATGGCCAAAGGGCCATAGCCCGCCGCCAGGCCTGCCGATGATCCGCCGGAGGAGCCACCGGGAGTGGTGGTTGTATCCCAAGGGTTGCGGGTGATGCCGGTGAGGAGAGAATCGGTGACGCCCTTCCAGCCGAATTCCGGGGTGGTTGTTTCGCCGAGGAAGACACAACCCGCCTCCCTTAGGCGCGCCACGCAGGGGGCGTCATGCTCCCATGGCCCCTTGGGATCGACGGTTTTGGAGCCGCGGCGGGTGGGCCAGCCCTTCGCCAGCACGATTTCCTTGATGAGGACGGGCACCCCATCGAGGGGTCCCAGATGCTTTCCCCTGCTCCAGCGCTGAGTCGACGCTTTTGCCATGGCCAGAGTCGTGTCCTCATCCATATGGGACATGGCATTGAGGGTGCCTTCATGGGCCCGAATCTGGGCCAGGCAAGCCTTTGTGACCTCGGTTGGGGAAAACTTTTTGGCCGAAAAGCCCTTGGCAAGGGCTTGGGCGGTCATCCAGTTCAGTTCATTTGCCATTGAAATTCCTCAGTTTTATCGCGCCGAGCGGCCCCAAGGCGGAAAACTTACGAATCTAAACGGAAAATGAACAGGGCATTCAGCGGGCATTCCGGTGGGAACTCCTAGGTTGGCTTCAAGTTCAACGCTTGAGATTTACGGACCCGGGAGGTTCACATGATCCGCTACTCGCTCTTCGTCATCGCCGTCATCGGTTCCGCCGCCACCGCCGTGGCCGCCATCGCTCCGAATGCTGCCACCCAGTTCAATCCGAAGAACATGACCGTGATCGAAAAGAACCAGACCTGGCATGTGGTGAACGAGCTCACCGTCCAAGAGTGCGCCGTAGCCGACTGCTCGGACACGCCGCAAAGCTAATTCAGATACGATTGGCTGGTCCCCAAGGCCCGCCAACGTCAGAAGCCGGGGCCGGGACCTCTGTTCAACCCGCCCCCTCGCCAGAGATTTCCGGCCCCGGTTTCGACCCTTTTTCTCCCGGACAGCCCCCGATCCCCTGCAACCCACGCTGTCCCAACTTAAGCCCCGGCCCTCCCGCCGGGGTTTTCTTTTTCCCGGGGCCATGAAACTTTTTCAGGGCTGCGGCGTTGAAATCTCTGAGCATCAGTACCCGCGTTTAAACCAGAAGACTTCGAACCAGGGAGGTTCGACATGATTCGCTATGTGCTTTTTGTGGCTATCGTCCTCGGTTCGGCGGCAACTGCGGTTGCCTCCATCGCGCCGGGCACTTCGACCAATATCCAAAATGTCACTGTTATCGAGAAGAACCAAAACTGGCACGTTGTGAACAGTGTCACCGTGCAAAACTGCGGCATGGAGGATTGTTCCGACACGCCGCAGGGCTAACGAATCTCGTTGGTGGGTTCCCAGAACCTGCCAGCCATAGAAACCGGGGCCAGCGCTGGCTAGCCCGCACGCCAGGGGCTGGCCCCGGTTTCGCTCAATCCCGGACAGCCGATTCCCCGCCAACCCCGCTGTCCCAACTTGGAGCCAGTTCCACGCCGGCAAATTTGCCGCCGCAGAACTGGCTCCAATTTTTGTGATGGGACTTCTCCAAAGCGTGAGATTTTAGCTGGAACCATATGGAATCGTTGGAATTTTTCTGTGGTCCGAAACTTTTTCGGTCGCGTGAACGTCATATGAATGGGGCATTCAGGCCGGGTTACGGCTCCCCATGCAAATCTGAGTTCAAGTTCAACAACAGATCCCAAAACGGGAGAGCGCCATGAAGACGATCAAGACCCTGACACTGTCCGCCACGCTGGCCGTCGTGTTTCTGTCGGCCGGTGCCTTTGCCCACGTGACAAAGCCAGTCACCGAGCCGTCAAAGCCGGTCATGAAGGCCAATGTCACCATCGTTCACAAGAACTCCCAGTGGCCCATGATCATCCGGCTGACGCCCTGTGATTTGCGCCGCTGCGTCGAAGTCTGATGCATTCCACCATTTCGCCCTTCTGCTGCACGGCGCAGCAAAACGGGGGCGGAAGACAGCCGGCGTGGCCCGGTCCACTAACGCCCCCTCAAGGGCCGGGCCACCCGGAGGTTCTACGAAGATGAAAACCGAGATGAAAACGACAATTGCAATCCTGGCCCTGCTGGCCACAACCGTGCCTTCCCATGCCGCCGTGAGGAACTATTTCACGCCACAGCAGGATGGCATGCGCCTCTCTTCCTGCCTTGCTGACAACACGACCTGCGGCAAGGCGGTGGCTGACGCATTCTGCAAGGCAGAAGGTTTTGCGGAATCGATCCTGTTCGCGCGGGAACCTGTGAGTGAAGCAAGAATGTTTGGCGATGAAGCCCTGTGCAGCGGAACACAGTGTGAAGCCTTCACCCGCATCAAGTGTTTCTCGGCAGGCGATCAATCGACAAGTCTTCAATGAAGTTTGGTGGACTTAAGCTTTAAAAATTCAAACTGGCTTTTCGGGGAAATGAATTAGGCTTCAGCTCCCAGATGTTCTTTTCTTGCGGCTAGCCATACCTCTTTCGCGGCATCCGCATTGATTGCAGCAATCCCAATACCCACGATCAGGTCAGGCCAAGCGGACAGAGTTTGGGCAGTGACAAACCCGGCGGCGATGATTGCCACGTTCGCAAATGCGTCATTGCGCGCGGATAGGAAGGCGGCCTTGCTGAGACTTCCGCTATGATGACGGTGGCGGGCAAGCAAGAAGGCGCATGCCAGGTTTACGACGAACGCTCCGCCTCCGGTCAATGACAAGGATACCGGCTCCGGCGGAACCATCGCCATGAACTTCCCCCAGGCCGTCCATATGGTTGCCATGCCAGGAACCAGCAACAGGCCCGCAAGAAGCATTCCGATGCGGGCGCGCTGCTTGACCGACCAGCCCAACGCCAGGAGAATTAAAAGATTCAGCGAAGTGTCTTCAAGAAAATCGATACTGTCGGCGAATAGCGATACGGAACCGATGGCAAGCGCCACAATGAATTCGATTCCGAAATACGCCAGATTCGCCAGGGCGACGAACTGAACGGCACGGCGAAATGGCTGACTAATGGTCGCGCTCATGAATTGAATTCGGGCTGGTGCTTCGTACGCAAGCTACCCTAGCATGTTTCTGCGTGGATGGTGGGCCCGCCAGGACTCGAACCTGGAACCAGACGGTTATGAGCCGTCAGCTCTAACCATTGAGCTACAGGCCCACCCTGCCCGCAATACACAGGCAGGCTGCTGCTAGACGATTTTGCAAACCATGACCAGTGGCCCGTATTTGGGACTTGGACAGCCCATGCTATAGGCCAAACATGAAAGCCGATCATTTGAGCCCCGAGGCTGCGGTCCAGAAACTCCAGGACCTGCACAGCGAAGCAACAGAGAGTCTCCAGGCGGGACTCGATGGGTATTTGCTGAACCGGAAGCCTCCAAAGCTCCGCGAACGCGCCAAATGGCGCTATCCGCTGCTCAAGGTCACAAACACGTCGCAAGGTTTGCAGCCCAGCATTTCGCGGGCCTTCGCCAAGTTTCAGGGGCCTGGCGTCTATGCAACGACAGTGACGCAGCCCGCCCACTTTCGCCGCTATCTCATCGACCAGCTCAGCTATCTGGTGAGGGATTACGATGCGTCGATCGAAGTTGGCGTTTCCGACCAGGAAATCCCCTACCCTTACGTGCTGGACCAGGGTGACGACCTGGGGGCGGGTGGCATTTCCGCAGCAGAGCTGGCGTTGCATTTTCCGGTGCCGCGGCTGGCGCTGGTTGGTGATGAGATCGCTGACGGCACTTTCCATCCTCCACCCAGCGAGCCATTTCCGCTTGCCCTCTTCGATGCGGTGCGCGTCGATTATTCGCTGAAGCGGCTGCAGCACTACACGGGCACGCACTGGTCCAAGACGCAGCCGTGGATCCTGCTTACCAACTATCACCGCTATGTGGACCAGTTCATTGCCTGGGCGCTGGAGCGCATCGCCGAGAACAAGGGCTATGATACCCTGCATCTTCCGGGCGGCGGAGAGATTACGCGCAACCATGTGAAGCTGGAAACCGATGCACTGGTGGAGAACTCGCCGTGGCACCGCTACCAGATGCCGGCCTATCACCTTACACGAAGCGATGGCGGAGGTGGCATCACGCTGGTCAATATCGGCGTCGGCCCTTCCAATGCCAAGACCATGACGGACCATCTAGCGGTGCTGCGCCCGCATTGCTGGCTGATGATCGGCCATTGCGGCGGCTTGCGGCAGTCGCAGCGCATTGGCGACTATGTGCTGGCGCACGGCTATCTGCGGCAGGACCGCATTCTCGACAGCCTGGTGCCACCCGATATTCCCATTCCTGCCCTTGCAGAAATCCAGGTGGCGCTGCAGCAGGCGGCGGCGGATGTGACGGGTGAGAGCGGCGATGCACTGAAGTCACGGTTGCGCACCGGAACCGTCGTCACCAATGACGACCGGAATTGGGAACTGCGCTGGAGCCAGGAGCGCATGCGCATCAACCTATCGCGCGCCATCGCGGTGGACATGGAGTCGGGCACGGTGGCGGCACAGGGCTATCGGCTGCGCGTTCCCTATGGCACGCTTCTGTGTGTATCCGACAAGCCGCTGCATGGGGAAATCAAGCTTCCGGGGGCGGCCAATGCCTTCTATGACCGGGCGGTGGGCGAGCATCTGTTGATCGGGCTTGCGGCGGTGGAACGGCTCCGGGCCGACCGGTCCGGGCTCCATTCCCGGAAACTCAGGAGTTTTGACGAGCCGCCCTTCCGCTGAAAAAATTCCCTTGGCTGCCCTTGTTTTGCCGTATTTTATTCCTAGATTAGGTTCCGAAGGAGATTTGTTTGATGTTCCGATTGCTTTCCGTACTCGCCCTAGCCTTTCTGGTGTTAATGCCGGCCATTGCCTCAGCCGAAGAGGCCAAGATCGTGCGCTCCATCTCAATCGGCGGCCATGGCGAAGTGCAGGCCGTGCCTGACCTCGCCACCATCAGCATGGGCGTTATGACTTCAAGCACGACCGCCAAGGAAGCCCTGGCGGCCAACAGCAAGGCCATGAACGAGCTGATGGAAGTGCTGAAGAAGGCCGGCATTGAAACGAAAGACATCGTCACGTCCAATTTCAACGTGGGTCCGCGCTATGATTATGGCCAGGGATCGCAGCCGCCCAAGCTGGTGGGCTATGAGGTCAGCAACATGGTGACGGTGATCGTGCGGAAGATCGATGCCATGGGAGGTGTGCTGGATGCGGCGGTGAGCGCGGGATCAAACCAGGTTCAGGGAATCTCGTTCGCGGTGTCAAAACCCGACGCCATGCTGGATGAAGCCCGCAAGGAAGCAGTAGCGGACGCACGGCGCAAGGCCGAGATCTATGCGGCGGCAGGCGGGTTTGCGCT
>JAIBJH010000006.1 GCA_020029455.1 Hyphomicrobiales bacterium | reverse complement strand
CGCGCAAGATGCGCGCCACCCTCCCCGCGCTATGCGGGGGAGGGATGAGGGTCGCTCAGAAGCGGTCCACCCGGAAGGGTGTGAGATCGGCATTGGCGGGCTTGCTGCCCATGAGTTCAGCCAGCATGCGCCCCGTCGATGGCCCCCAGGTGAGGCCCATATGGCCATGGCCAAAGCCATAGAAAACATTCTGCACATGTTTCGATGGGCCAATGACGGGAAGTGAATCCGGTGTGCCGGGACGGCGGCCCATCCAGCGCGTGGCTTTCTCGTCCGGCGGGCGAAGGCCGGGCAGGGCGCGCTTGAAAACATGCCAGAGAGCATCGGCGCGTTTGTAGTTGGGCGCGGCATCAAGCCCAGCAAATTCATCGGTGCCCGCTAGCCGCAGTCCCATCGCCATCGGCGTTGCAGCGCCGGGTGTTCTTGCATAGGTGATGGAGCGTGACAGCTTCACACCGGGCTCCGGCAGCACGATGTGATAGCCGCGTTCTGCTTCCAGCAACACATTATCGCCCAGTTGCCGTGCTAGCAGATGGGAATAGGCTCCGGCGCAGATCACCAGCCGGTCTAGCGGAAGGGTTCTTCCGTCCGCGAAAGTGATAAAGGTGGCTTTCCCATCCTCCACCTTTATCTCTTTCACCTCTTTTTGAAGGAACGTGCCGCCATCGCGTGCCACCTGTTCCGCGATGGTTTTCACCACTCTTTCCGGGTCCTTCACGAAATACCAGCCGCCATGGGTCGAGGCGTGGGTGATCGCCGGCGAAAGATCAGGCTCCATCTCGCGGGCCTCATCGCCGCTGTAGATCTCAACCGGAAAACCATGGGCCTTCTTGATGTCGCGCTCGTGGGCTTCGGAATCAAACTGCGCTTGCGATTCAAACACTCGCAACGTCTCGCGATAGACCATCAGGTCGTGACAGCCTGCAGTCTTCAGCAAATCCTCAAAATCTGAAACGACGCGAAGCCCTAGAAATGCACGTGCCTTGGTGATCTCCGCAAAGCGGCCTGGAAGCGTGTTGCGCGCCGCCGCCATGAACCAGGGTAGGGCGCGCGGCAGGTAAGACCAGCGGATCGTCAGCGGCCCCAGTGGGTCCAGAAGCCAGCCCGGAAGCTTCTTGTAAATGCCGGGATGGATCGTCGGCATGATCTCGGCAAAGGCAAGCCCGCCGGCATTGCCGAAGGAACAGCCTTCTCCCGGCGGCACACGGTCTATCACCGTGACGGCAAATCCTTCGCGCTGCAGGTACGCCGCCGTGGATGTGCCGACAATGCCAGCGCCGATGATGGTGGCGTGAGGCATTTCAGATTTCCAATTCAATCAGGAAGGGGTGCGGGGACTTGTAGGACTGGAGCATTAGTTCCGCGCAGCCTTCGAGAGTTGAGGTCTTTGCTGCTTCCACACCCATGCCGTTGGCGATCTTCACCCAATCCATGTCCGGGTTTCCGAGGTCGAGCATGTTCATGGCGGTGGGGCCGGGATTTGCGCCGACATTGCCATATTCGGCAATCAGGATTTGGTACTTGCGGTTGGAGAGGATGATGGTGGTGACGGGTAATCTCTCACGGGCCTGTGTCCACAGCGCCTGCACCGTGTACATGGCCGAGCCATCGGCCTGCATGTTGATGACGCGGCAACCCGTGCTTGCCACAGCTGCACCCGTGGCGCAGGGCATGCCGTAGCCTATGGCGCCGCCCGTTACCATCATCCAGTCATGGGGTGCCGCGGCATGGCTTCCCGCGTACATTTCGGCTCCGAGGGTGATTGACTCATCTGCGATAATTGCGCTTTCCGGAATAACTGCTCCCAACATGACACCAAGTCCTGCAGAACTTGGCCTGCCTTTGGGAATACTGGGACGTTGCACCACCTGAGCTTCAATACGCACAGCCGATAACTCATCGGCCAGTGCAGCGAGCGCTTTTTCGGCATCCTGTTCAACTGAACAGAGGGGTGTGACTGTTGCCTTAGGTGGGTAGTGATGACTTGGAAGTCCTGGGTAAGCGAAGAAGCCAAGAGGCGCGCGGGAACAGACTGTGATGATGTGTTCGACACCCTTTAGCAAATCTATCGCCACTTGCGCGGGGTAGGGTACGCGTTCGATGGGTAACCGGCCCTGTCCGCGCTGGTGATAGCTATTGATGGATTCGGCCATCAAGCGGCAGCCCGTCTTGGCTTGGATGGCCGCGGCATGCTTCTGGGGCTCAGCCATCAGCGCCGATCCGCCGAGCAATAGCAACACATTACGCTTCCCGCGCAGGATGCGTGTGGCCTTGCGGACATTGCGCATGTCGATTTTCGGCGCTGGCTTTGGCTTGAGTGGTGCAGCCACTTTGCCGCCTTCGTTCCAAGACGCATCAGATGGTAAAATCAGTGTTGCTATCTGTCCCGGTGAAGTGCGAGTGGCGCGGATTGCGTCGGCGGCAGCCTTGCCGGCATCGGCAGATTTCTGGACAGTCTTCACCCAGTGGGACGATGATTTCGCGAGGGCCACGGTGTTGGTCGCAAGTGGGGGATCAAATCTGGCGTGATAAGTAGCCTGTTCGCCGACAATGTTAAGCATTGGCACGTGGGCCTTCTTGGCATTGTGGATGTTGGCAAGGCCATTTGCTAGTCCAGGCCCGCAATGAAGCAGCGTGATGGCTGGCTCGCGCGAAACGCGGGCATAGCCATCGGCCATGCCAGTTACGACATTTTCCTGTAGGCCGGGAATGCAGCGCAGGCCAGGGATGCGATCAAGGGCCGCCACGAAATGCATTTCGCTGGTGCCGGGATTGGCAAAGCATACTTTGAGGCCGTGGCCGATGAGCGTGTGGACCAGGCTCTCGGCGCCGTTCATTTTCCTTTGGGTCATGCAGCCAGAATAAGGTCTGCGGCCTTTTCCGCAATCATGATTGCCGTGGCATTAGTATTTGACGAAACGAGCCGCGGCATGATGGACGCATCGGCGACCCGCAATCCCTGCAGGCCATTAACCCTGAGATCCGGCGCAACCACGGCATTGTCATCAACACCCATGGCGCAGGTTCCCGCGGGATGATGCTGGGTCTTGGCCATGGAGCAGGCATAGTCGAACCATTGCTGTTCGGTCTGGCAATCGGGACCGGGCACGCGCTCGGCCAGAATGAAGTCCTTGAGCGCCGGCTGGCGCAGGATTTCACGGGCAAGCTTGAGGCCCCGGAGGGACATCTCGCGGTCGTAAGGATCGGCCCAGTAGTTGGGGTCAATGAGTGGGTGGCTTGCGGGGTCCTTATCTTTCAAGCGCACGGTGCCACGCGAGCGCGGACGCATGAGGGCGGAATTGAGGGTAAGGCCGGTGTTCTTGAGCTTGGCAATGCCTGCTTCGATGCCAGAGCCCATGCCGAGATGATATTGCGTATCCGGCATTTCGGAGTTTTCGTCCACGGCCCAGAAGCCACCGCTGTCGAATAGTGAAGAGGCAGCAGGGCCTTTGCCTGTGAGAAAATACCGAAGCCCTACGAGCGCGGCCCAGAAGGGTTTGCCATATTTGTCGTAGGTGAAATCGCCAGAGCATTCACAGATGATGCAAAGATCAAGATGGTCGGTGAGATTGCCGCCGACGCCGGGCAAGTGATGAAGCGTGGAGATGCCAACACTGTCGAGATACTGGCGCGGGCCGATGCCTGAGAGTTGCAAGATCTTGGGGGAGCCGATGGTGCCAGATGAGACGATGACTCCGCGGCCAGCGCGCAGGATGGTTTCGCCGCCGGAACCATCAGCGATGGCAACGCCAGTGGCTCGCTTGCTATCCAGCACTATGCGCGTCGTCATGGTGTTGAGACGCACAGTCAGATTCGGACGTGACATGACCGGCTGGAGGTAATCTCTCGACGTGGAAGAACGGCGGGCGTTGCGCTGGGTCAGTTGGTAAAAACCAAAGCCTGTTGGATTTGCTGCTGCAAGGTCTGGATTGTGGTGCATGCCGAGTTGCCCGGCCGCCTTGATGAAGGCTTCCGCGATGGGCAAGGGCGCGACTGGTTTTGAAACGCCTAGCGGCCCGCCCCGGCCATGGGTTTCATTGTTATAGGTGTCGTTGTCTTCGGCCTTGCGGAAATAGGGCAGTACATCGGCATAAGCCCAGCCCTTGCAACCAAGTTGCGCCCAAGTGTCGAAGTCGCGGGCATTGCCGCGCGTGTAGATTTGCGCATTGATGGAGGAACCGCCGCCAATGACCTTGGCTTGGGTGTACCAGAGCACGCGGTTTTTCATGTGCACTTGCGGCACTGTCGAATAGCCCCAGGAGCCGATGCCCTTGGTCATTTTTGCAAAGCCGGCGGGAATGCTGTAGAGGATGTTGCGGTCATTGCCGCCTGCTTCCAGGAGCAAGACCTTGTTGGCCGGGTCTGCCGAGAGCCTGTTGGCCAGTACGCAGCCTGCCGACCCTCCACCCACAATAATGAAATCAAACTCTGTCCGCGCCATGGCAAGCCCGCAAGTTACCAGTTGGTTACTTGTGTAGCGTAACCGGAAGGGAACATGCAATTGGATTTTGAAGAGTCACAATGCTGGTTGTTCCATGAACACCGACACGACATGCGGATGGTTGAACGTCGCCTCATTGGTGGAGAATAGTTCTTTCCAATTGTGTCCCGGCGAAGATGGAACAGCCATTGGTATCGGCGATGGTGCGGCTGAGACATGAATGGCGATCCGCCTGACATTTGTTGTCACAACGAGCGTCAATATGCGCTTGGAAGAGTCGTCCCAATTTTTGGGCTTACCGTCGGCACCATACCAGGTGGCGTTGCCATTGGTGAGGAACTTGTCTTCTAATACATCCGCGAGCTGTTTGCGGAGGATCATGAGCCGGCCAACGGTTTCGGCCAGTGTATGGTCGGCATGGTCCCAGTCCAGCCAGGTGATCTCGTTGTCCTGGGCATAGGCGTTGTTGTTGCCCTTCTGGGTGCGGCCAAATTCGTCTCCGGCGGTGATCATAGGCGTGCCGCGCGAGAGAAGGAGCGTGGCAAGAAGGGCGCGGGCATTGCTGCCGATGCAAGTAACTTCATGGTTCTTGCCGTCACGATTGCCTTCGCCATTCATTTCATTGTGCTTGTGGTCATACTTCAAGAGGTCCGCGAGCGTGAAGCCATCATGGGCGGCGATGAAATTTATAGAGCGCGACGGCCGGCCCTTGCTTGTGAAAATGTCTGATGACCCGGCAAGCCGTGTTGCCAGCGCATTGGCTGACCAGCCATCGCCACGAAAGAAGCGCCGCACATCATCGCGATAGCGGTCATTCCATTCGTACCAGTTGGCGGGAAAATTTCCGAGCTGGTAGCCGTTGGGACCAACATCCCAGGGTTCGGCAATCAGGATGCGCGAAGAGAGGACGGGATCGGTATTGATCTCGCTGAACAGTGGGGCGTCCGGATCAAAGCCGTCGCCATCACGGCCCACGACCGTTGCGAGGTCGAAACGGAAACCATCGACTCCGCAGGCCGTCACCCAATGACGCAAGGCATCCACAACGAGATTGACGTTATGTGGCCGATCCAGCGCCAGCGTATTGCCTGTGCCTGCATCGTTCACATAAGCGCCGTGGAAGAGGCGGTAGTAGCCCTTGTTGTCGAGTCCTCTGAGCGAAAGGCAGGGGCCCAAGGCGTCGCCTTCGCCGGTGTGGTTGAAGACTACATCGAGCAATACATTGATGCCGTGCCCATGCAACATCGAAACAGTTTCACGCAGTTCCGTCAGCCCACCGGGCGCAAGGCGCGGATCAATAGAAAAGAAGGAAACTGGATTGTAGCCCCATGCATTGCGCAAGCCGAGATTGACGAGATGGCGTTCATCGATCCATGCCGAAATCGGCATGAGTTCGATAGTGTCAGCGCCGATAGATTTGAAGTGCTTGATGATCGCGGGTTCTGCGAGGGCTGCAATGGTGCCGCGTTTCGCATTCGGAACATCCGGGTGCCGCATAGTGAAGGCGCGGACATTCAATTCGTAAATCAGTCTCGGCTGATGTGGTGTGCGGGGCTGTATCGCAGGTATATCGGCCGTGGCGATGGCCTTTGCCACCAGATGCGCTGTTTCCGCTCCGTGACGGGAGAGAGGCGGTGCGTATTGGAACGGCGCCGAAATAGCCCTGGCGTAAGGATCAAGCAGCAGTTTGTGATGGTCAAAGTGATGGCCGGCCGCCGGATCGTAGAGACCATGGGCACGCAAGCCGTAGTGCTGGCCTTCGGTAATGCCCTCGACAAACATGAAATGGATGTCGCCTTCACGGCGCGTGAACCGATGATGCCATTGCTGAACGCCAGACTCATCGAATAGGCACAGATCTATGTGGCTGGCGCTTGTGGAATGGACGGCAATATTGGCGCCGCCATCGCGGGGCGTCAGGCCAAGCGGAAATGGCTTGGCCTTGGCGTTTCGGACGTGAAACTTCAGGTGATCACCGTGGGTTCGAAGCGGCCGGTGTGTTTGGCAATGTCCGGAATGCTGCGGGCTAATTTGATGAGGGGTGCCAGTGCAACCTGTGGGTCCTGGTTGTGCTTTGCGGTGTCGGCTTCGTAACTTTCAACGTAGACTCGTAAGGTGGCGCCTGCCGTTCCCGTACCTGACAGGCGATATACGATGCGGCTGCCATTCTCGAAGATCAGACGGATGCCCTGGTTCTTTGTTGAGGAGCCATCGACTGGATCATCATAAGCAAAATCGTCAGCCTTGCTGATGTCATGCTGGCCGGCCAGCTTTGGCAAAGAGTCGCGCAGATTCTTGATTAGCCTGTTGGCGGCGTCCGACTCCACTTCCTCGTAGTCGTGGCGCGTATAGAAATTGCGGCCGTAATCGCGCCAGTGGTGGGTGACAATGTCGTACACACTTTCCTTGCGGTGGGCGAGGATGTTGAGCCACATGAGCACCGCCCAGAGGCCATCTTTCTCGCGCACATGGTTCGAGCCGGTTCCAAAACTTTCCTCACCGCAAACTGTCGCAAGCCCGGCATCAAGAAGATTGCCAAAGAATTTCCACCCGGTCGGTGTTTCGAAACACTTGATGCCGAGCTTCGCTGCCACGCGGTCGGCAGCGCCACTCGTAGGCATGGAGCGGGCCACGCCTACAAGGCCCGTGGCGTAGCCGGGCGCCAGTGTGGCGTTGGCGGCAATGATGGCAAGTGAATCAGACGGCGTCACATACATCCCGCGGCCGATGATCAGGTTGCGGTCGCCATCACCATCAGAGGCCGCGCCGAAATCCGGTCCGCCTGGCGGCATGACAAGATCCACAAGTTCCCTGGCGTGGACGAGATTGGGGTCTGGGTGATGGCCACCGAAATCGGGAAGCGGTGTTCCGTTCATTACAGTTCCGGACTTCCCGCCCAGCATGCCCTCCAGAATCCGCGAGGCGTAAGGTCCCGTGATGGCGCTCATGCCGTCAAATTTCATGGAGAAGCCAGATTTGAAAAGAGCGCTGATGGCATCGAAGTCGAAAAGCGACTGCATCAATACGGCGTAGTCGTCGACAGGATCGATCACCTCAACCGTCATGCTTCCAAGCGTGGACGCGCCGATCCTTGCAAGATCAACAGTGCCATCCATGGTTTTGTAAGATGTGATGGCCTGCGTGCGGGCATAGATTGCATCCGTGAGTTTTTCTGGCGCGGGTCCGCCATTGCTGGCGTTGTACTTGATGCCGAAGTCACCATCGGGTCCTCCGGGATTGTGGGAGGCAGAGAGAATGAGGCCACCAAAGGCGTTGTTCTTGCGGATAATGTTCGAGGCGGCAGGTGTGGAAAGCAATCCATCGCGGCCCACCAGCACACGGCCAAAGCCATTTGCTGCGGCCATGCGGATCGCCTTAACGATGACTTCACTGTTGAAGTGGCGGCCATCACCGCCGATGACGAGCGTTTGATCTTGATAGCCGCTCAAGGTATCGAATACGGATTGAATGAAGTTCTCGGCGTAGTGGGGGCCTGCAAAAACTTTCACCTTCTTGCGCAGGCCGCTGGTGCCGGGCTTCTGCCCTTCGAAGGGCTTGGTCTGGATGGTCTGGACGAAGGTCATCACTGCACCAAAGTTTTGTAGAGGGCGGCATAGGCCGCAGCGCTAGCCTTCCAGGATACATCTTGCGCCATGCCCCGAAGCTGCAAGCCTGACCAGGCATTCCTGTCGGCATAGAGCGCATGGGCGCGGGTCAAGACTGTCTGCAATGTGTCGGCATTGATGGGAGAAAACTGGAAACCCGTTGCTGCGCCTGATGATAGCGCGGCAACGTTGGCGTCGATCACAGTATCGGCCAGACCGCCGGTACGCGCCACGATTGGTACGCAGCCGTAGCGCAGACCATAAAGCTGGGTGAGGCCGCAGGGTTCGAAGCGCGAGGGTACGAGCATCGTATCGGCGCCACCCTGGATGAGATGGCTCAAGCCCTCATCATAGGCAAAGGTCACACCGATCCTGCCTTTGTGGCGCGCTGCTGCCTGCCTGAATGCGCCCTCAATGGCCGCTTCGCCGGTGCCGATAAGGGCAAGACGCGCGCCAGTCCCAACGAGCCAGTCCAGATGTTCGGCCAGAAGGTCGAGACCCTTTTGCCATGTGAGTCTGCTTACGACACCGTGGATGATGCCATCTCCGGGTTCGAGGTCCAGGCGCTTCTCAAGGGCGCGCTTGTTTTCGCTGCGGCTTACGAGAGACTTTGCATTGTATGTCTTGGCCAGTGCCTTGTCGCTCTCCGGGTTCCAGGTGTCGTCGTCAATGCCGTTGACGATTCCGGAAACAACGTCGCGCCGCTCTCGCAAGAGACCATCAAGGCCCATGCCGAATTCCGGCGTAGTGATTTCCTGAGCATAGGTCGGGCTGACGGTAGTGATGCGATCGGCGCTCGCCAGACCACCTTTCAGGTAGCTGATGTTGCCGTAGTACTCCACACCATCCATGGCGTAGGCGTGAGGCGGAAGGCCCAAGGCGCCGAAAACCGAAGAAGGGAATGTGCCCTGAAAGGCTATGTTATGGACCGTGACGACAGTCGCGGGTTTGTTGGACACACCTTCGGCATAACGCACATAGGCAGCGGCGAGGGCCGCTTGCCAATCATGCAGATGCAGCACATCGACCTTATGCTTGCCAACGCGGCCAAGCGCTACTTCCGATGCAACACGAGAGAGCGCGGCAAAACGCTGGGCATTGTCAGGCCAGTCCTTGCCGTCTGCGCCGGAATAGGGGTTGCCGGGCCGCGCAAATAAATGCGGCGCATCCAGGACAAGCAAATTGAGGTCCTTGGCCTTGCCACTGAGTAGCTTCGCTTCGCCGCCGAAGAGGTTCTTGTCTGTGTGGCGTGTCTCTGAATTCTCCAGTGCCTGCATTACCGCCGGATAGCCGGGCAACAGCGTTGTCATGGAAACATCGTGATGCTTCAGCGCGGCAGGCAGGGCGCCGGTGACATCAGCGAGCCCGCCCGTCTTGATGAGCGGAAATACCTCGGAGGTGACAGAAAGAACCTGCATCAGCCCAGCCGGTCAATCATGGGTTTGGTGATGAGCACGACGCCATTTTCCGTGCGCCTGAAGCGCTTGGCATCCAACTCTGGGTCCTCGCCGACAACCAGCCCTTCCGGAATGACAACATCGGAATCGATCACCACGCGCTTGAGCGAGGCATTGCGACCGATGGTGACACGCGGAAGGACCACGGCGCTTTCCAGATTTGAGAAGGAGTTGACGCGCACGCCGGTGAACAAGAGCGTGTCACGGATGGCCGCGCCCGACACGATGCAGCCGCCGGAGACCAGCGAGGAGATGGCAACGCCGCGGCGGCCTTCCGTGTCGTGCACGAATTTCGCAGGCGGCGTTACTTCCGAATAAGTCCAGATGGGCCAATCCTGGTCGTAGAGATCAAGAGCTGGCACAGTTGCGGTCAGGTCGACGTTTGCCTCCCAGTAGGCGTCGACGGTGCCTACATCGCGCCAATAGGGTTCTCCTTCCAAGTCACTGCGCACGCAGGACTGTGAAAACAGATGGGCGATGGCTTTGCCATTCTTCACCACATAGGGGATGATGTCTTTGCCGAAATCTCGGCTGGATTTCTTATCTGCGGCATCGCGGCGGAGAAGCCCTGCGAGGAAATCCGTTTCAAAAACATAGATACCCATGGAGGCGAGCGCCACGTCGGGGTTGCCGGGCACGTGAGGCGGATCTTTCGGCTTCTCGACGAAGGCCGTGATCTGAAACTTTTCATTGATCGCCATGACGCCGAAGCCCACCGCCTCCATGCGCGGTACTTCTAGGCAGCCGATCGTCACATCGGCCCCCGAATTCACATGCTGTTGCAGCATGAGTTCGTAGTCCATCTTGTAGATGTGATCACCTGCCAGGATAATGATGAATCTGGGTTTGGAGGTCAGGATAATGTCGAGGTTTTGGTAAACGGCATCGGCGGTGCCGGCGTACCACTGGTCTTCCGAGACGCGCTGGCTGGCGGGCAAGATGTCGAAGCCCTCATTGCGTTCGGGGCGCAAGAAGTTCCAGCCGCGCTGCATGTGACGGATCAAGCTGTGGGCCTTATATTGAGTGGCGACTGCAAAGCGGCGGATGCCGGAATTCAGCGCATTGGAAAGGGCAAAGTCGATGATACGGGACTTGCCGCCGAAGGGCACCGCCGGCTTGGCGCGCCGGTCTGTGAGTTCCATGAGGCGCGACCCACGGCCACCAGCCAGCACATAGGCCATCGTATCGCGTGAAAGCGGTGCGTGGCTCTTCTTCTCGGCCATAAATTCCTCCCGTCAAATTCTTCTTATCATTCAGACATGAAATAGACCGTGGCAAGTGGGGGCAGGGTCAAGCTTGCAGAGGCGGGCTTGCCGCCCAATGGTCCTTCGGAGGCTTCAATGCCGCCCATGTTACCTGCACCTGAGCCCCAGTATTGTTGGGCATCTGTGTTCATGATCTCGCGCCAATGGCCGCCCTTCGGGAAGGGAACCACATAACCCTCGCGCTTCACCGGCGTGAAATTGCTGACGCAGACGACAATGGGGCCGCCTGTTCCATCATGGCGCGCCCAGGAAAACACGGAGTTCTCCGCGTCGTCGGCATTCATCCACTCAAAACCCTCGCCTTCGCAGTCACGGGCGTGGAGGGCAGGAACTGATATGTAGAGTTTGTTGAGATCGCGCAGCACCGATTGCACGCCGCGATGGGAGTCATGTTCCAGAAGATGCCAGTCAAGGCTTTGCCCATGGTTCCACTCGGCGCGCTGGGCAAATTCCTGGCCCATGAAGAGCAATTTCTTGCCGGGATAGGCCCACATGAAGGCATAGTAGGCGCGGAGCGTTGCGAATTTTTGCCAGTCATCGCCTGACATCTTGTTCAGGAGTGAACCCTTGCCGTGCACCACTTCGTCGTGGGAGAGTGGCAGCACGAAGTTCTCCGAGAAGGCATAGAGCAAGCCAAAGGTCAATTCATTCTGATGGTACTTCCGGTGAATGGCCTCGCGCGTCATGTAGGACAGCGTGTCGTGCATGAAGCCCATGTTCCACTTGAAACCGAAGCCAAGGCCACCGCTGTTGGTGGGTTTTGAGACACCGGGGAAGGCTGTCGACTCTTCAGCAATCGTAACCATGCCGGGATGCTGGCCATAGATTTCGTGGTTCACGCGCTGCAGGAACTTGATGGCCTCAAGATTCTCCCGCCCACCATATTTGTTGGGGATCCATTCGCCCTCTTTTCGTGAATAGTCGAGGTAGAGCATGGAGGCCACGGCATCGACGCGCAGTCCGTCGATGTGAAACTTGCCCGGCCAATAGAGAGCGTTGTTGAGGAGGAAGCTTTCCACTTCTTTCCGCCCGAAATTGTAGATCGCGGTGTTCCAGTCGGGATGATAGCCCTGGCGCGGGTCTTCATGCTCGTAGAGCGCCGTGCCATCGAAGCGGGCAAGGCCGTGCTCATCAGTTGGGAAGTGGGCTGGAACCCAATCGAGGATCACACCGAGGCCAGCGGCATGGGCGGCGTTTACAAGCCGTGCAAACCCGGAGGGATCGCCGAAGCGCGAAGTAGGTGCGTAGAGCCCGGTTGGCTGATAGCCCCAGGACGGGTCAAAGGGATGTTCCGATACGGGCAGGAATTCGAGGTGGGTGAAACCCATGTCCTTTGTATAGGACACTAGTTCTCGCGCAAACGCGTCATAGTCGAGGAAGCCGTGGCCCTCGCCGCGCCGCCACGATCCCAGATGAACTTCATAGATGGACATGGGCGAGCGTCTTGCGTCGCGCTTGCCGCGCTCTTGAAGGTAGGCGGCATCGGTCCATTCGACACTCAGAGGTCCTGTGACTTTCGATGCAGTGGCGGGGCGCAACTCACTTTCGAGAGCGAACGGATCTGATTTGACGGGCAGGCGGTTGTTGTCGCGTCCCAAAAGTTCAAACTTGTAGCCATGGCCGACATGAGCATCCGGCACAAAGATTTCCCAGACGCCCGTTTCACCGCGCAGACGCATGACATGGCGGCGGCCGTCCCAGCCGTTGAAGTCTCCAACGACTGAAACACGTGATGCATTGGGTGCCCAAACGGCGAAATGCACGCCATCGGCGCCTTCGTGCTGCATGGGATGGGCGCCGAGTTTTTCATGAAGGCGCAAGTGATTGCCCTCGCCCATATAATAATCGTCCATGGGGCCGAGAACTGGACCGAAGGAATAGGTGTCGGTGATTATCCAGCTTCCGCCAGTGTTCCTGCAGGCCAACTTCAGCGGCTGGCGCGAACTGACTGAAACTTTACCTTCAAAGAACCCGGAATCGTGCCGGTGAGTGAGGGAGTCCAATCGCTGTCCATCAAGCGTCTGCGCTTCCATTTCTTCTGCACCTGGAATGAAAGCCCGGACGATCCAGTCATTGCCGGATTGATGGAGGCCGAGAACGGCAAAGGGATTGCTGTGAACGCCAGCAACGATGGCGGCTATTTCACTTTCCGGCAATGACCATACCGGCTTCTTGGCCAAACCCAATTCCCTCTCAACTGACTAGCCCCCTGCGGGAACGCCCCAAATTTCTGTCGCATATTGACGGATGGTGCGATCCGAGGAGAACCAACCCATATTGAGGCTATTCACAATCGCCATCTGCGTCCAGCTTTTTTGATCATTCCAGAGCGCGCTAACCTTGGATTGGCAAGCGGCATAGGCATCAAAGTCGCTGGCGACCATGAACCAGTCGTTGCCCATGAGGCTGTCGACAATCGGGCGATAGCGGTCGCGGTCGCCGTGAGAAAGACCGCCATTCAACAGGAATTCCACGGCGTCACTGAGGGCAGGTAAGGCGGCGATCACGTCCCGGCCATTCACGCCCTTGCGCCGCCGGGCTTCGACCTCCTCTGCCGTTAACCCAAAGATGAACATGTTGGCGTTGCCGATATGCTCGCACATCTCGACATTGGCGCCATCCATGGTGCCGATGGTGAGGGCGCCGTTGAGAGCCAGCTTCATGTTACCTGTGCCAGAGGCCTCCATCCCAGCAGTGGAGATTTGCTCAGATAGGTCGGCGGCGGGGACGATCGTTTCGGCGAGGCTTACATTGTAGTTCGGCACGAAGGCCACTTTTAGCGCACCCCTGATCGAGACATCGTTGTTGATCACGGCAGCGGCATCGTTGATGAGCTTGATGATGAGCTTGGCCTGGGCATAACCGGCCGCTGCCTTGCCGGCGAAAATCTTGACGCGTGGCGCCCAGGTGCGCTCGGGATGGGAGCGCATGGTGTTGTAGAGCGCAATCGTCTCAAGGATGTTCAGAAGCTGGCGCTTGTATTCGTGGATGCGCTTGATCTGCACATCAAACATGGCATTGGGATCAACCGACACGTCAATCGCTGCACTGATATGATTGGCTAGGGCAATCTTGTTATCGTGCTTGATGCGGGCGAACTGGTCTTTGAAGCTGCTGTCCTTTTGCAGTGGCAAGGCACGTTCGAGAAGCTCGGTATCGGCAAAAATGTCTGCTCCAACAGCGTTTCGATAGAGTTGCGCGAGATTGCTGTTGACGCCCTTGAGCCAGCGGCGCGGTGTTACGCCGTTGGTCTTGTTGTTGATGCGGCCCGGATAGAGTTTGTCGAGATTGCCGAACACGCTCTGCTTCATCAGCCCTGTGTGCAAGGCTGAAACACCGTTGATGCTGTGTGATCCCACGAACGCCAACTGACCCATGCGCACGCGCCGGCCCGCATGTTCGTCGATGAGTGAAATCGACGAGATGAAGTCTGCTGCGGTGTAGCCTTGTGTTTTGGCCTTTTCGATCAGTTTGGCGTTGATCTGATAGACGATCTGCATGTGGCGCGGCAGCACGCGCTCGAAGAGATGAACGGGCCAACTCTCGAGCGCTTCCGGCAACAGTGTGTGATTGGTGTAGGACATGACGGCCTGGGTCGTCTCCCAGGCCTTGGCCCAGGGCGTGGCATGATCATCGACCAGGAGACGCATCATCTCGGCCACCGCAATGGCTGGATGGGTATCGTTCATCTGGATTGCAACTTTGTCGGCGAGGTTTGACAGGTCCGGGTATTGCTGGAGGTGGCGGCGCAGGATGTCCTGCAACGAGGCCGAAGTGAAGAAATATTCCTGTCTCAACCGCAGTTCCTGCCCTGCCGGGGTGGAGTCGGCGGGATAGAGTACGCGGGCCAGGATTTCCGCCTTGTTGTGATCCGACAGCGCACCTGTGTAGTCGCCGCTGTTGAAGGCATCGAGATGGATGGGATCAAGGGCGCGGGCGCTCCAGAGACGAAGGGTGTTCACGCGCTTTCCCTGCCAGCCTACCATGGGCGTGTCGAATGCGCTGGCCAGGAGCACTTCACCGGGATGCCAGATGTGGCGTGGGTTACCGTCTTTGCTACTCTCTGTTGTGATGTAGCCGCCGAAGGAAACACGGTAGGCGGCTTCGCGGCGGGGGAATTCCCAAGGGTTGCCGTTCTCCAGCCAGTCTTCCGGGAGTTCCTGCTGCCAGCCATCCTTGATGACCTGACGGAAAAGGCCGTGATTGTAACGGATGCCATAGCCATAGGCGGGAATGTTGAGGCTGGCCATGCTCTCCATGAAACAGGCGGCGAGGCGGCCAAGGCCGCCGTTACCTAGGGCCGCATCGGGTTCGAGCTCCTCGATCAGGTTGAGATCGACGTTCAAGTCACCCAGGGCGATGCGATAGGCTTCGGTCAGTTCCAAGTTGCTCAGGGCATCGCGCAACAGGCGGCCGATGAGGAATTCAAGCGACAGGTAGTAAACGCGCTTGGACTTCGACTGATAGGAGCCGCGGGTGGAGGCCATCCATTTGTCGATGATGGAATCGCGGAGCGCCAGGATGGTGGCGGCCAGCCAGTCATGGCGCTTGGCGACGATCACGTCCTTGCCGATGGCGTAGGTCAGTTTCGCGAGGATTTGCGACTTGACCTCGTCAACGGCCCGCCGGTTGTCTGTGGTGCTCATTCAGCCCCCATTGAATTTGCGGGCTATTTGCATCATTCAAACAGGCAGGGCAACGCCGCTTTTTCCACTGGAGCCAGCAATGACAAGCTATCCGCGCGACATGAGAGGATATGGGGAAAAACCGCCGCATCCCAAATGGCCGGGCGGCGCCCATGTCGCAATGCAGTTCGTCTTGAACTACGAGGAAGGCGGGGAAAATAATGTTCTTCACGGTGATGCGGCATCCGAGGCTTTTCTCTCAGAAATTATAGGTGCTCAGCCCTGGCCGGGACAGCGCCACTGGAACATGGAATCGATCTACGAATATGGTGCACGCGCAGGGTTCTGGCGGCTGTGGCGGATGTTCACGGCGCGCAAGCTGCCGGTGACGATTTTTGGCGTCGCTCATGCCCTTATGCGCTCACCGGAGCAGGTGGCGGCCATGAAGAAGGCGAAGTGGGAAGTTGCCTCCCACGGCCTCAAATGGATCGAACACAAGGACATGACCAAGGAGGAAGAGCGCCGCCAGATAGCAGAGGCGATCAGTATCCACACGGAAGTTACCGGCGAGCGGCCGCTTGGCTGGTATACAGGCAGATGCTCCATGAACACTACGAGGCTGGTCATGGAGGAGGGAAATTTCCTCTATTCCTCAGATGATTACTCAGACGAATTGCCATATTGGTTGAAGAAATCGGATGGCGGCCGCCATCTCATCATTCCCTACACGCTCGATGCCAATGACATGCGCTTTGCAACGCCACAGGGCTTCAACACTGGCGAGCATTTCTATCAATACCTGAAGAACAGCTTTGATTGCCTCTACGCGGAGGGCAAGGCCGGCGCACCAAAGATGATGAGTGTTGGATTGCATTGCCGTCTTGTGGGGCGGCCGGGCCGTGCATTGGGGCTCGCCAAGTTTCTCGACTACATCAAGAACAAGAAGAAGGTCTGGGTGGCGCGGCGGATTGACATTGCGCGGCACTGGCACGCCAATTTCTGAGCGAAGGCATGGCCGGGCTTTCCGACGAGAAGCTGTTTGATGTCCGCTGGCAGCGAAGCGAGCACGATCTCCTGTCGTCATTTCGCAGGCTCTATGGCGAAAAGCCCAAGCTAGAGGCGCGGCTCAAGGCGCTGCTGCTGAAGCGTTGGCTGGAACGCCCGCAGGATCTCAAGGACCTCGACCTTGTCCGCGACCTCAATCCGGGTTGGTTTCTCTCCGAGAAAATGGTCGGCTACGTCTTCTATGTGGACCGCTTTGCGGGCCAGCTGCGCGATGTTCTTGACCACATTGATTATCTTGAAGAACTTGGCACCACTTATGTTCATTTCATGCCCTGCCTCAAGCCCAGGCCGGGGCCGAACGATGGCGGCTATTCCGTCATGGACTATGGGCAGATTGATCCGCGCCTCGGGACGATGGCGGACTTCACGGATGTGGCAAAGGCGTTGCGCCAACGCGGCATCAGCGTGTGCATTGATCTGGTGCTGAACCACACGGCCAAAGAACATGAGTGGGCGGAGAAGGCAAAGAATGGTGACCCGCGTTACCAGTCCTATTACTGGATGTTCGACACCGACGCCGAGCCCAAGGCCTACGAGAAAACGCTGGTCGAGGTTTTCCCCGCCGATGCGCCCGGCAACTTCACTTACTATTCCAACTTCAAGAAGTGGGTGTGGACGACATTCAACGAACACCAATGGGACCTGAACTGGTCGAACCCGGAAGTGTTTCTTGAGATTGTCGATGTGATGCTCAATCTCGGCAACAAGGGCGCGGATGTTCTGCGGCTCGATGCCGTGGCCTTCATGTGGAAGAGGCTTGGCAGCAACTGTCAAAACCAACCCGAGGTGCATGACATCCTGCAGGCGCTACGGGCGGCGACGCGGATTGCTGCGCCCGCTATCATCCACAAGGCGGAAGCGATTGTGTCTCCGCGTGATCTTGTGCCCTATCTGGGCGTGGGCAGGCATCGTGGCCGCGAAGCCAATCTTGCCTATCACAACAATCTGATGGTGCAGTTCTGGTCATCACTGGCGAGCCAGCAAACAGGGCTCATGACCCAAACGTTGCGCAGCCATTTTCCGGAGAGTTTCGTCAATGCGTGCTGGGCCACCTATATCCGTTGCCATGACGACATCGGCT
Organism: Hyphomicrobiales bacterium; assembly: GCA_020029455.1. GTDB lineage: Bacteria > Pseudomonadota > Alphaproteobacteria > Rhizobiales > Aestuariivirgaceae > Aestuariivirga. The sequence goes on along the minus strand of JAIBJH010000006.1, from coordinate 9,730 downwards.
GGGCAATTACCGATGAAGATGCGACCGCCATACCCGGCATGTCGGCTACGGGCCACCGCAACTATCTCGCTGACTTCTATTCTGGGAAGTTCTCCGGAAGTTTTGCGCGTGGGGACATCTTCCAGGAAAATGCGGCCACTGGCGACAGGCGCAACAGCGGGAGTTTTGCAAGCCTCGCCGGGCTTGAGGCGGCCCTCAAGACCAAAGACGAAGCGGCCGTCATCATGGCGGTTGAACGCATGCTGCTTGGTTTTGCGCTGATGGCCTCGTTTGGCGGGCTTCCCCTGTTTTATATGGGCGATGAGATCGGGCTCTTGAACGACTACGGCTTTGTCTCGGTTCCCGAACACGCTCATGACAATCGCTGGCTGCACAGACCAAAGATGGATTGGAAAAAGGTGAAGTCCGCACAAGCAGGAACAGGCCCCGAGGGGCGGCTTCTGGCGGGCATCAAGCATATCATAACGGCCCGCAAGTCGCAGTCTTGCCTTGGCGCCAGCAGTCCCTGCCGTATTATTGATGTTCATGCCCCTGCCATATTCGCGTTTGTCCGGGACAATGAAGAAGGAAGGCTTCTCTGCCTCTTCAACTTCGGCCCGGATTTTGTTGCTGTTTCGGAGTCCGTTCTCAGGGCACATGGCGTGGGTGCGTTCCGCGATGCGCTTTCAGGCGGCATTGTGCCAGTCAGCAACGGACAGATCGCCGTGATGCCCTATGGCCGTCTTTGGCTTGAGTAGTCAGTGCCGGAACTTCGCTGCTTTGTTAACCGGCAGAATACATATATGAGCCGGGAACCGACGCTCGCATGGACCATATCCAACCTTTTCTCGACTATTTCACTGCCCATCCGGTTTGGGCCATCGCCATCGTTTTCCTGATCGCCTTTGGCGAGGCGTTGCTGATCATAGGCCTCTTTGTGCCCTCGACAGCCGTTCTCGTCGGCGCTGGCGTTTTGGTCGGAACAGGCCATCTTGGTTTTTGGGAAGTGTTCCTTGCAACATCGATAGGCGCCATTGCTGGAGACCAGGTTTCCTATTGGGCGGGCAGGCTCTACGGCCAGCAGCTCAAGGCCATGTGGCCACTCAGCAGATATCCCGTTCTTGTTGCGAAGGGTGAGGACTTTGTGCGCGATCACGGCGGCAAGTCCATTGCCGTCGGGCGCTTTGTGCCAGGTGTGAAAGCGGTCATCCCAGGCATTGTGGGCATGCTGGGCATGAGCCAGCCGTTCTTCATTTTTGTCAATTTCACTTCAGGCATTGTCTGGGCCTTATCCCACATCTTGCCCGGAATGCTGCTCGGCCAGGGCCTTGCGCTGGCGGGTGAGCTTTCGGGGCGCCTTGTTGTCGTGCTGCTGGTGCTCCTAGGCATTATCGCGGTCGCTGGATATCTGATCAGGCTCGCTGCGGCAGGTGTCTCTCCCTATCTCCACCAGTTTCTGGCCCGCATTTCCCGTTGGGCGAAATCCTATAACAGCCGCGCCATGCAACGGTTCGGCAGGGCGGTTGCGCCGGAGAATCCGCGTGCGTCACTGATTTTCCTTTTCATCTGCGTGCTTGTCGTGGGCCTCATATCCCTGGCTGACCTGATTGCCGGGCTGGTAGTGCGCGATGCAGTGTCTAACCTCGACCAATCGATCGTTTCGATTATGGCGGAGCTCCGCAATGCTCCCGCCGATGGGCTGATGGTGGGCCTTTCCATGCTCGCCGACAGACAAGTGGTATGGAGCGCCGGGCTTGCCATGGTTTTCTGGCTCTTCTTCTGGCGCGCCTGGCGCGTAGGTCTGCTTGCGCTTGCTATCATGCTGTGCGGCGAACTTCTCAGTATCGGTCTCGGCCGGCTGATCGAGCGGCCGGCTCCTGTTGCTGGCATCGACGTTCTGGATGGCACCTTTCCCTCAGGCCATGTCTTGATGGCAGGGCTGGCGCTCGGCCTTTTGTCCGTTCTTGCAAGCCACGCCATGGGACGATGGAGCAGGGCGGTTGTTGCAGCGGCCTCGGGTTGCGTTGTAACCGCTATTGCTTTTTCTCGTGTTTATCTTGGCGCGGACTGGCTTTCCGACGTGCTTGGTGGCGCTTTACTTGCGGCTGTGCTTTCAGCAGTATTTGGCATGGTCATCGAGGCCATTCCTTCACGCCGCATCCGGCCGCTGGGGCTCCTAGGCTTCACGCTTCTTTCCGGCATGGTGGCAGGAGTTCTTCGCATCGAAAGCGATCACGACAGGCAGCTGGCGATCTATGCCTTGCCGGATAGGTTGCAATCATACGACAAGTCGGCTTGGAGCAGTGGAGCATGGCAAAATCTTTCTCCGCGCCGCGTCGATCTTGCCGGCCAACCGGAAGAGGTTTTTGCGGCGCAGTGGGTGGGCAATCTGGATAGTCTTGCCAGCGATCTTGAAAAGCAGGGCTGGAACAGGATCGATAATTGGACCTGGAAGGATTCCATTGCCTACATGGACTCGAATGCCTCACTCGGAAGCCTGCCGCCCCGGCCTCTGCTGCATCAAGGGCTGCGTGCAAGACTTACCATGACGAAGGCAAGTGCCGATGGGTCGTCCCGCCAGGTGCTTCGGGCCTTCAGGTCGCAGGCGGAAGTGGTCAACGCCGGCAGCAAGAACAATGTCTACCTTCTCAGTGTGACGCCTGAAATCTTGCGGAAACGCTTTTTCCTGCTTTCCATGCCATCGACACTGCCGGTGGACACAGCGGATGTTTCCGCTCTTCTTGACGAGCTTCGCGCCGCGCCCAACGCCTTGCTCCTTGCACAGTCCAACGAGGGCGGAAAGCCTGCGGCGGTGTTTGAGGCGAGGCCGTAGAAAGCATTTGCGGGACAGGATTTGCTACTGGACGCAGCAGGGGCGTTCCGCCATATTCCGGCCCTGAAAACCGGGTTACGGATTCTCTCCCATGCGCTTGATCAAACAGTTTTTCACCTGGTGGAATGGTGCCACCTGGAACACGCGGTTTTACACGTGGCGGAAGGGCGAGCACGTGGGAACCGATGAGTTGGGCAACCGTTACTACCGCGCCAAATCCGCCATTCCCGATTCCATTCCGGAGCGGCGCTGGGTTATCTATTCGGGCTATTCCGAGGCATCACAGGTGCCGCCCGGGTGGCATGGCTGGATTCACCATCGTGTGGACCGTCCGCCATCTGCGGATGACCTCAAGGCGCGCGAGTGGGAAAAACCGCACCATGAGAATCTTACAGGGACAGGGCAGGCCTACCGGCCGCCGGGTTCCATCGCCAGCGGGCTGAAGCCGCGGAAGCCGGATCGCGGCTATTCGGCATGGCAGCCCGAATAGGATCGGCGCAGTTTGGCGGCATCAGCATGAGCACATCCTCCACAATGATCGAAACGCTGGTGGGCGCTGCAGTGATTGCAATCGCTGCGGGTTTCTTCGCTTATGCATCCAAAACGGCAGGTGTCGGCGGCACTGTGGCCGGCGGATACAAGGTTGTTGCCGAGTTCGACAATGCCGAAGGCGTCAATGTAGGAACGGATGTACGACTCGCCGGTGTCAAGATCGGTACGGTTACGGGGCAAAGCCTCAATACGGAAAACTATATGGCGCGCGTCGAGATGACCCTCGATCCTTCCATTTCCCTTTCTGACGACACGGCTGCTAAGATTACCAGCGAAGGGTTGCTCGGCGGCAAGTTCATCGCCATGGATCCCGGCGGCTCCGAAACCAAGCTTGCCGACGGTAGCGTGATGACCCTCACGCAAGGAGCCGTGGACATTTGGAGCCTGATCAGCCAGGCGATGTTCGACAAAAATAAACCCGTTGGAGGTGGTGGTACGGAGCCGGCGCCGCAATGACATGCGTGCGTCGCCTTGTTGCGACAGGATTTCTCAGCGGCCTGACTGGAGTGATGATTTCGCTGTCGACGGCGTCGGCGGAGCGCATCAAGAACCCGATTTCCATTTTTGAAGGCCTTGACAAGATCACGGGTGTCACCACGAATTTTGAAGTGCCCGTAGGCAGCGAAGCCAAGTTTGGCGGGCTCATCGTCAAGCCATTTGTCTGTTACACGCGGCCGATTACTGAAGAACCCAAGACCGACGCTTTCGTGGAAGTGGATGTGCTGGAAGCAGGCAACAAGAGGCAGCGCATCTTTTCCGGCTGGATGTTTGCGGAAAGTCCGGGCCTCAACGCCGTGGAACATCCGATCTATGATGTCTGGCTTACCGGCTGCAAGGATCCCAACGCGCCGCCGCCGCCGGTGGAGGAGCCGCCAAAGCCCGCAGACGGAGAAGTGCCGGATGAAGATACCGGCGAAGAAGCGCCTGCGCAGGATTAGCAAGATCGGTTGCGGACACGCGCAGTGATGCGTCTCGGAAGTTTGCGAATTAACCTAAGATTGAATTAGAATGTCAGTCACCTCGATTGGTTGCTAGTCACGCGCCAGTAGAGGAATGCGCGATGATCACCCCGGGGTGTGAGGCGCGTTTACCTTTGCCAATGCGGCTGTTGGATTCTCTTTTTTGGGAGCCTTTCGTGAACATTCGCCTCGCCAGTGATTTTCGTGCAATTTCAGCCAAGCTTGCACTCAGACTTTGCGCCATTATTGTGCTTGGGTGGACCTCGGCACACGCCTCGACCTGTCCCCTCAATCAAGATTGTTTTTCAAAAGCCCAGTTGGAGGGCGCTTCCGAGAAGCTGAGCACCGAATCCGTTTCTCGGCAGACGGTGAATGCTGGCGCAAAGGCTGCTATGTGGCTTTCGCCTAAGATAAGGGTGAGGGAGGGGCAGTACTTCCGGTTTGAAAACCTATACAAGTCAGATGCTGTTTCCGAATTGCAAGTTCACTTCGGCGGCGCAGAGTTGCCTCCGATCAAAGTTCTTGTGCCCCCATCCGGGAATTCCGGCGACTGGCAAGGGTTTTCGTACACATTCAGCATTCCGAGTGGAGCCAATGAACTGTCAGTTGGACATGTGCTGACTGGGCCCGGTGAACTGCTGACAGAGCGCCCGTCCATCAGGCGCATCCTTGGTCCCGAATTCACGAGAGGCATCGTATCGATCACGTTTGATGACGGCTGGAAGTCAGCGTTCAGGAATGCCATTCCCATTCTTGAAGCCGCAGTTTCCGATACTCACCCCAACGGTCTCAGAACGACACAATACATCATCACAAAAGGCTCTTTACTACAGCCAGAGAAATACCGCCGCTACCTGACGCCAAAAGATGTACTGCTCTTACACAAGAATGGTCACGACATTGCATCCCACACCCGCTCGCACGCCGATCTTGTGCACGGTATTGGCGATGAAGAAGGTCTGGAGGCCGAAATTAGCGGTTCTTATGAAGACTTCCTGAGGTATCAGCTCCCTGCACCACTGAGCATTGCATATCCCTACGGCAGACACGACGATGAAGTGATGCGGGCTGTCGCCTCGCGCTACTTTGCCGGCAGGGGAGTAAAACGGGGATTGAACTTTGCAGACTCCAATCCCTATTCACTTCGCACGCAACTTATTCAGCGCCATACCACAATTGGCGAAATCATTGACTGGATCGATGAAGCATTGGCCAACAAGGCCTGGCTGATACTTTCCCTGCACAGCGTTGAGCCAACAATTGCCGAGTGTGTTCACCCGGGTTCAAACGAGGCGGATGAAGAATGCACGGATGCTGCCACCGTCAAGGCGCTCGCAGATTATCTCAAGAACACACCCACAGGGACAGTGATGACGGTTCGCGACATGCTCAATGACAAGCTGGAGGGCAAAGGCGAAGTTTGGCCGCTTACGCAGTCAACCTCAAACTAGCGTAGTGCCGCAGCGGCTGTTTCTGCAGTTAGGCATCCGAGAGAGACGCTGAACAAGATAGAAGTTCATGAGCTCAGATCGTGTCCAGCGGCACCTTGAGGAACCGCCTGCCGCTTTCATCCGGCGCCGGCAATTCGCCTGCCTTCATGTTGATCTGCAGCGAGGGAATGATGAGCTTTGGCATGCCGAGTGTCTTGTCGCGGGCCTCGCGCATCGCCACGAACTCGTCTTCGCTGATGCCGTCCTTTACATGAATATTGTTGGCGCGTTCTTCTGCGACTGTGGTTTCCCACTTGATCTCACGGCCATTGGGGGCATAGTCGTGGCACATGAAGAGGCGCATCTCTGGCGGAAGCGACAGGATGTGCTTCATGGAACGATACAATGTCCGGGCATCGCCACCCGGAAAGTCAGCGCGGGCCGAGCCGCCGTCCGGCATGAACAGTGTATCGCCAACGAATGCGGCATTACCGATGACATGAGTCATGCAGGCCGGTGTGTGGCCGGGCGTGTGCAGCGTGTGAGCCGTCATGCCGCCGATCTGGTATGAGTCCCCGTCATCAAACAGGCGGTCAAACTGGCTGCCATCGCGCTGGAATTCCGTGCCCTCGTTAAAGATCTTGCCGAAGGTGTCCTGCACGATGGTGATGTTCTTCCCAATACCAATCTTTCCGCCGAGCTTTTGCTGAAGATAGGGTGCGGCAGAAAGGTGGTCGGCATGCACATGGGTTTCGATGTGCCACTGAACGTCCAAGCCATCCTTCTTCACATACCTAACGATCCTGTCCGCGGAGGCACGACTGAGCCGTCCAGCTGCGTAATCGATGTCGAGGACACTGTCGATCACTGCGCAGGCATTTGAGGTGGGATCCTTCACGACATAGGATACCGTGGCCGTTTCCGCATCAAAGAAAGCGGCGACTTCGGGAACGAGGGCAAGGTCGGGCTTGAAGGGAATGGGATTCATTTCGCCGCTCCCGGCGCGGCAATACGCTGCTGGCGTAGCGCCAGCAGACGGGCGGCGACCATGCCGGCAAGCATCGCTATGACAAACAGAATGGCGCTAGTGCTGCCTGTGCCTATGGCGGTGAATGCGGGGCCTGGGCAGAAACCAGCAAGACCCCAGCCGGCACCAAAAATGGCTGGTCCGACGATGATCGGCGCATCGATGTTCTTGACTTGGGACAGGTGGAACTGCGTGTCGAACAGGGGTCTCTCGCGCTTCAATATCAGTTTGTAGCCCAAGAATGTAACGACAGCGCCGCCCGCCATGACGAGCGCAAGGCTCGGATCCCATCCACCAGAAGGAATGGCCGCGAGGTCGAGAAAGTTCAGAACCTTTTCAGGGTTCGACATGCCGGAAATCACGAGGCCAGAACCGAAGAGTAGTCCGATGAGGAATTGAGCGATAAGCGGCATTACATCACCCTCCAACCAAATGGCGGCCGACATATACAATAACAATGGCCGTCACCATGAAGGTCACCACCGCCACAGCTGAGCGAAGGGACAGCAGTGACAGGCCGCAGATGCCGTGGCCGGAGGTACAGCCGCTGCCCCACACGGCACCGAATCCGGCGAGAAGACCTGCCGTGATGAGGACGAAAGCGTTGCTTGTCACGTTCACCGGAGCCCATGCGCCTGCCAGAATGGCGTAAAGCAGTGGCGCGGCGACCAGGCCAAGGACGAACGCCACCCGGCCGGGTGTGTCCTTGTCGAGATAGGGCGGGAACATGCGGACAGCGATGCCACTTACGCCAGCGATGCGGCCATGGCTTGCCATGAGGAGGACAGAGGCGATGCCCAGCATGGCGCCGCCGATGAGTGATGCAAGGGGAGTGAATTCGGTCATGTCGAGCGATGTTGTCCATCGGCTGCCGCAATGATGGTGCGGAAGCGTGGCCCAAGTTTAAGGTCACCGACCGCCAGTGTCAAAAAACGCAAAACGACTGTTGACGGAGGTGGAAAGGTCAACAGGGAACGAAGTCAGTGAGTGCCTGTTTCGTATGCACGGTACAATACTTTGCCTATCTCATATGCAGTTTGGGACTGAGCCTGAAAATTATGCACACGAAAAGCCATTTCTTCTCATATGTTTAGCCAATTAACTAGTTGGCATGGAGCTTGCTCACTCTTTTTCGCAGTGCACAAAGCACGCAACGGAGAGGGTGTCATGAAACAGACAAGACGGGGACTTCTGAAATCGGCTGCCGGATTTGCAGCCTTGGCGGCCACAGTGGGCCTGCCGCAATTTGCATTCGCGGAAGGAGAGACAATCAAAGTCGGCATTCTGCATTCGTTGTCCGGCACCATGGCCATCAGTGAAACAACGCTGAAAGATGTGATGCTGATGCTGATCGAACAGCAGAATGCCAAGGGCGGCTTGCTGGGAAAGCAGCTTGAGGCGGTGGTAGTCGATCCGGCATCCGACTGGCCGCTCTTTGCCGAGAAGGCGCGTGGCCTCATTTCTTCCGACAAATGTGCAGCAGTTTTCGGCTGCTGGACATCTGTGTCGCGCAAATCCGTGCTGCCCGTCTTCGAAGAATTGAATGGGCTACTCTTCTATCCTGTGCAGTATGAAGGCGAGGAAAGCTCGAAGAACGTCTTCTACACAGGCGCGGCGCCCAACCAGCAAGCCATCCCGGCAGTTGATTATCTCGCCAATGAAGGTGTGCAGCGCTGGGTGCTGGCCGGCACGGACTATGTCTATCCGCGCACGACCAATAAGATTCTCGAGACCTATATCAAAGATGTGCTGAAGGTTGCGCCGGAAGACATCATGATCAACTACACGCCCTTCGGCCATTCCGACTGGCAGTCGATCGTCGCAGACATCAAGAAGTTCGGTTCTGAAGGCAAAAAGACGGCTGTTGTTTCAACCATTAACGGTGATGCCAACGTGCCCTTCTACAAGGAACTGGGCCAGCAAGGTCTTGCTGCCACTGACATTCCGGTCGTCGCCTTCTCGGTGGGTGAAGAGGAATTGGCCGGCATCGACAAGGGCCCGCTGGTCGGTCATCTCGCGGCGTGGAACTATTTCATGTCCATCGACAACCCGACCAATGCCGATTTCATCAAGAGCTGGAAGACATTTATCAAGGACGAGAAGCGCGTCACCAACGATCCCATGGAAGCCCATTACATCGGCTTCAACATGTGGATCGAGGCAGTGAAGAAGGCAGGGACCACGGACACCGATCCGGTTGCTGACGCGATTATTGGTGTGTCCGTGCCAAATCTTTCCGGCGGCTTCTCGACCATGATGCCGAACCACCACATCACCAAGCCGGTCCTCATCGGGGAAATCCAGGAGAGCGGACAGTTCGAGATCGTCTGGCAAACGCCGGGCCTCGTGGTCGGTGATGAGTGGTCAGACTATCTGCCTGACTCGAAGGATCTGATTTCCGATTGGCGCAAGCCACTCTCCTGCGGCAACTTCAATGTTGCCACGGGCAAGTGCGGCGGCGCTGGTGCTACATCCGGCGGCTAACGCCGACCGGATCATTGTGTCCCGCCCGGCCACCTCCTCCCGGCTGGGCGGGACATTTCTGATCGAATCCGTGGCCGAGCGATGCGCGCAGTATTTGCCATCCTAATTCTTCTGTTCAGCTTTGCGGCTGCGCTTGCGCAGGACGTTGGCGCGTTGGTGAATGCGCTCAGCGCAGGAAACTTCAAGGACAGGGAAGCGGCTATCACGGCTCTTGCGGCATCGGGCAGCGAGGCGACGGTGCCGGTGCTTGAGGCGCTAGGCGCCGGCAATCTCTATCTCCGCAAGTTCGACAAGAAAGTCTTTATTACTTCGGCCAAGGGCGAGGCGTTGGCATTGACCGATCCCGTGGGGCTTGCGGCAGCAGGTCAGGGACCCAAAGCCGAATTCGAGAAGGTGAAGGTCAACAACGCGGTGCGGCGGGTCATCCAGAACGCGCTCGGCGGACTGACCCTGTTCAGCCTTGACA
>JAIBJH010000297.1 GCA_020029455.1 Hyphomicrobiales bacterium | reverse complement strand
ATTATGGTGCGCGGGTGCGGCTGAAGCAGATGGCGGAGGCGGGGCGCATTGCCCTCACGCTGGTTGAATCTCCGCACACGGAGGACTTCGCCAAGGCCATCGTCAAGGGCAGGTCCGATATGGTGTGGGTCGAAACGCCATCGAACCCCATGTGGGATGTGACCGACATCGCCGCCGTGGCGAAGCTCGCCCATGACGCCGGCGCAATCCTCGGCGTCGATTCAACGGCGGCCGCTGCCGTCACCACCCAGCCACTGAACCTGGGCGCAGACATCGTCTTCCATTCCGTCACCAAATATCTGAACGGCCATTCCGATGTGCTGGGTGGTGCGCTGGTGACGAAGGAAGTGAACAAGCGCTGGGAGGCGCTGCGAAATAACCGCATCAAAGTTTCAGCCCCGCTTGCGCCCTTTGAGTGCTGGCTGCTGATGCGCGGGATGCGTACGCTCTTCGTGCGCTACCGCGAGGCTTCCGCCAATGCCAAGGCCATCGCCCGCCATTTTTCCAGCCACCCCAAGATCGAGCGCGTGATCTATCCGGGGCTTTCGACCCACCCCGGCTATGAAATCGCCCGCCGCCAGATGACCGATGGTTTCGGGGGCATGATGAGCTTGCTGCTCAGGGCGGATTTTGCCGGTGCGAAGAAATTCTGTACCAAGCTCAATCTCATCCTCCCGGCAACCTCCCTGGGAGGCCCGGAATCCCTGGCGGAGCACCGCAAGACCATTGAGGGACCGGAAAGCCCGGTGCCGGACAATCTGGTGCGGCTCTCGATCGGCATCGAAAACGTCAATGATCTCATCGCCGATATCGAGCAGGCCTTGGGCGCTTTGTAATAAAATTCCGATATTGGAAAAATAGTCCTTGACACCGCGCGGTGAAAAGGGCATATTCCGCTACATTCCATCAGTGGGTCCGGATGGAAGCACCTCCCGCCAATAGTCTTGAGAATCCCAGGAAGACGACGGCGGCAGGTGCATCGGGCATAATTTGCCCCTCAACATTACAACTTCGAAAGCTAGCGACGGAATGGCCATGGCTCCCGCGTCCTAGGGGCATCAACAAACCCCCAAGGAGCAATCCATGACCAGACTGACTTCACTCGCCCTCGCATCGGCCCTGATGCTGGGCGCAGGCGCCGGCTTCGCCAGCGCCCAATCCACCACTGACGCACCGCCGTCGCCTCCGCCCGCCCAGGCGGCACCGCAGGACTGCGGCCCCGATGCGATGGGTGAGGGACCCGACGGCTGCGGCATGGGTCCGGATGGCATGGGTCCCCAAGGCATGGGAATGGGCCCTGATGGCATGGGCCCTGATGGCGAAGGCTGGGGCCGTCATGGCGGCAGGCACGGCGGCAAACATGCCGGTATGGGCGGCCATGGCCGTCATGGCGGTGGCCGGATGATGCGAGTCATCGATGCCAACGCCGATGGCGTGATCAATGACGATGAAGCAGCTTCTCTCGCTGACTTCGCCTTCATGCACATGGACCGTGATCGTGACGGCGCCGTGAGCGAGGCCGAGTTCTCTGAGCGCCGTGGCCCCGGCCGCCATGGCGGCGGCTGGTTCAGCTGGCTCGGAAAGGATGAAGCCGAAGCCGTGCTGAAGGTGCGCAAGGACAAATTCGCTGCCCTTGACGCCGACAAGAACGGCAGCCTGTCGAAGACGGAGTTCTTCGCCGACGCCAAGACGAAGCTCGCCGCGGCTGATGCCGACAAGGACGGCAAGGTGACGCCGTGGGAATTCCGCGCGAGTGTTGATCCGATGAAGTGAAGTCCTCGTAACTCTTGCAAGGTGACTTCAAAGGATTGAAAGCGGCAAGTCGTTCCCGCGTAAGGCCCCGCTCACGTGAGAGCACTTGCATCGGGCTCCGGCCCTTCCCACATGGAAGGCCGGAGCCTTTTCATGTTCGACGATATTCATGTGCCGCGTGGGCAAGTTGCGCAGCCCACAGATGCATCCCTGCAGGATGCCTATTCCACTGCCGTCATGGCGGCGGTGGCGAAGGCCGGGCCTGCTGTTGTCCATGTGAGCGTTGCGGAGGAAGGACGCCCCGTGGGCGCGGGCTCTGGGCTGGTGCTCGCTTCCGACGGCCTCATCATGACCAACAGCCACGTGGTGGGCGGGCAACCATCCGTCGCCGTGTCAATGGCCGATGGCCAGCGCGCCGTTGCCCGCGTGCTGGGTGATGATCCGCACACTGACATTGCCGTGTTGCGCACCGACGAGCAATTGTCTGCGCCGGCGCTGGAATTTGCCGACTCGCGTTCATTGCAGCCGGGGCAGATCGCCATCGCCATTGGCAATCCACTAGGCTTTGACCGCAGTGTGACAGCCGGCATCATCAGCGCCACGGGCCGGTCGCTGCGCGCCGTGACGGGCCTCTTGATCGATGACGTGATCCAGACCGATGCGGCCTTGAACCCCGGCAATTCCGGCGGGCCGCTGGTGGATTCCGCAGGCCGCGTCATGGGCATCAACACGGCAGTGATCCGCGGCGCCCAGGGCATCTGCTTTTCCGTGGCGTCAAACACCGCACTTAATGTGCTCTCGCAGATCCTGCGCTATGGCAAGGTGAGGCGCGCCGCGATGGGGCTTGAAGGTGCGTTCACCTTGGTGCCACGCCATATCGCGCGCGCTGCGGGCGTGGAGCAGGAATCAGGCGTGCGGGTGATGGCGGTGACAAAAGGCGGGCCTGCGGCGGAGGCGGAAATCCGCGAGGGCGATCTTATCATCGCGCTCGATGATCAGCCGGTGTTGGGCGTTGATGATCTTCTCCGGCTTCTCACTCACGAGAAAGTGCGAGAGGAAGTGAAGGTGACGCTGCTCCGCCGCGGCGAACGCCGCGAGCGAAGAGTCTTCGCGGTGGAGAGGAAATGAAAAGTAAATTGCACCCCTCCCCTTGGGGAGGGGAAGCTGCGTTGCAGCAGGGGTGGGGCGGCAACGGACTACGCTGCCCTGAGCTGTTCCTTATGTACGCGGGCTTCGAAGATATCGAGACCTTTTTCGACGATATCGAACATGGCGCTGATCTCATCTGCCGTGATCACGAGCGGCGGGCAGAAGGCAATCGCGTCCTGCACATTGCGGGCAATGAGGCC
>JAIBJH010000005.1 GCA_020029455.1 Hyphomicrobiales bacterium | reverse complement strand
CCGAAGCCATGGCCACGCTCATTGATCGGGGCGAGGCAACGGGCAAAAACTATGAACTTGGCGGGCCTGTCATTGCGACCCTGCGCGAGCTCATGCAGTTCACCCTTGATACGGTGCAGCGCCGCCGACTGCTGCTTCCCATCCCTTGGGGCGTTGCGCATATCCTTGGTTCCATCGCGGGTTTTCTGCCCAAGCCACCCATTACCGCAGACCAGGTTGAACTTCTCAAAACCGACAATGTGGTGAGTGCAGCAGCCGTTGCCGAGGCCCGTGATCTGCGCGGACTTGGCATCACGCCACGCAGCTTCGAAGCCATCGTGCCGACCTATCTCTTCCGCTTCCGCAAGGAAGGTCAGTTCACCGTGCCGAGCGGCACGCCTAAGTAAAGCAGGGCCAGGAGCAGCACACCCAGGGCCACGCGATAGGCGGCGAAGGGCAGGAAGCTGACGTAGCGGATGATGCGCATGAGAAATGCGATCGTTCCCAGGGCGACAAAGAATGTCAGGATCGCCGTCAGGATCATCGGCCAGGTAATCGGCGTTCCTTCCGAAACTGCATCACCCAATTTCAGCACAGCCGCTCCTGCAATCGCCGGGATACCGAGCAGAAAGGCAAAGCGCGCAGCCTCGGCACGTTCAAAACCGAGAACGCGGGCTGCCGTCATGGTGATGCCGGAGCGGCTGGTGCCGGGAATGATGGCAAGGGCCTGGGCGACGCCAATGATCAAGGCTTGCGGCAGGTTCATGTTGACCATGAGATTGCGCGTCATGCCAAAGCGGTCGCAGACATAGAGGAGAATGCCGAAGATGATGGCGTTCCAGGCCACGACTTGCGGCTTGGTGCGCACCACTTCCATGAAGCCGATCTTGTCGAGGAAGATGCCGAAGATGACGGCCGGAATGGTTGCAAGCACGATCCATAAGGCGAGCTTGCCCCATGGCGTCGTGCGGCCACGAAGGAGATCCAGCGCACCCTTTGTGAGCGTCACGCAGTCGCGCCAGAAATAAACCACTACGGCGAAGAATGAGCCCAGGTGAACCATGACATCGGTGAGCACGCCCTGGTCGGGCCAGCCGGTGACGGCAGGAACGAGAAGCAGGTGTCCGGATGAGGAAATGGGGAGGAACTCGGTCACTCCCTGGATCAGGGCCAGAACGATTATCTGGAGAAGGATCATGCTGCTCCTGTTGGATTTGTCAGGCGAATCGACACCTGCTAAGGCGGGAGGGGTCTTATCGGCGCCGCTATTGGCCCGCAATGGGGCCCGACAAAGTCAACGCCTTCGCGTCAAAATATGCCAAAGCTCCTCCACTTCACGCTCGATCCCCATGGCCGCAGGCTGAGGCTTGCCCTCGCGGAATATGGGTTGGCGGCCAAGCTGCAAGACGAGCGGCCCTGGGCCCCTTCGCCACAGGTGAGAGAGCTCAACCCGGCAGGGCTGACGCCGATCTATATCGAAGACGGTGGCGTTGCCATTTGCGGGCCTGAGGCCATTGCGGAATATCTCGATGAAACGGTAGGCAAGTCGCGGACGCTCATTCCGGGCAATGCCCTGCAGCGGGCCGAGGTGAGAAGGCTCGTCGGCTGGTTCGATGTGAAATTCTATGCGGAAGTGACAGAACCTGTACTCACCGAAAAAGTGATCCGGCGCTTTGTAGCCGGGCCATCGGGCGCATCTTCTCCCAACATGGCGCGGATGCGGGCCGGGCTCCAAATGCTGAAACCGCATCTCGACTACATTGCCGCCCTCAGCGAGGAACGCTCGTGGCTGGCGGGTTCTGAGCTTTCACTCGCCGATCTTGCTGCCGCGGCCCACATTTCAGCTATTGACTATCTCGGTGATATTCCGTGGGCGGAGCATCCCGTGGCGCAGGCCTGGTATCAGCGCATCAAGTCAAGGCCGTGCTTCCGGGCCCTGCTGAGCGATACAGTGCCGGGCGTTCAACCCTCTGCTCACTATGCCAACCTCGACTTCTAATCTCCTTGCCGGGCTACGCGGGCAGGCCGGGAAGGAAGGGTTGAACAGCTTCTCTGTCACGGCCGCGACACTTCCGGAAGCCGCTGCACAGCGGCTGCAATATTTTGTCGAAGAAGGCCGACAAGGTGACATGGATTGGCTCGCGACGCGGCTGCGCCAGCGCATGAACCCGCAGAATCTATGGCCGGAAGCACGCTCTGCGATCGTCTTTGCATTGGCGTATGGCCAGGAAGTCGATCCCATGGCGCGGCTCAAGGAAAGGAGCACCGGCAACATTTCGATCTACGCCCTCAACCGCGACTATCACGATGTCTTCAAGGGTAAGCTCAAGCGCATCGCACAATGGCTGGCCCATGAAACGGGGACAGAGGTCAAGGTCTTCGTCGATACCGCGCCGCTGATGGAAAAGCCGCTAGCGGAGCAGGCAGGCCTTGGCTGGCAGGGCAAGCACACGAATCTCGTGTCACGGGAACTGGGTTCATGGTTCTTTCTCGGCTGCATCCTGACGGCCCTGGAATTGGAGGTGAATGCAGCAGAGGGAGATCATTGCGGGTCATGTCGTGCCTGCCTCGACATTTGCCCGACGAAGGCGTTCCCGGCGCCCTATCAGCTCGATGCGCGGCGCTGCATTTCCTATCTCACCATCGAGCATAAGGGGCATATCCCTATGGAATTCCGCAAACCCATGGGCAACCGCATCTATGGCTGCGATGACTGTCTCGCTGTGTGTCCCTGGAACAAGTTCGCGAAGGTTGCCGCGGAACAGAAGCTAAAGGCGCGTGACGATCTCGTGGCGCCATCTCTTGCGGCGTTGCTCAGTCTCGATGACGGCGCTTTTCGCAAGATGTTTGCAGGTTCTCCCGTGAAGCGTACGGGGCGTAGCCGCTTCCTGCGCAACTGTTTGATTGCCAGCGGCAATAGTGATGATCGTTCATTGCTGGAGCCGGTGCGCAAGTGTCTGGCGGACGAAAGCCCACTGGTGCGGGCGATGGCGGTCTGGGCTTTGTTGCAGCTTGATCCGCAGTCATTCACCAAGGAAAGAAAACAGCGACTCTCTAGCGAAACTGATCCCGGCGCGCGGGCGGAATGGGAAGCTGTGGCATGAAGCGGTACATACTCTTCCTCGGTTTCGGTTTTTCAGCAAGGGCGCTGGCGCGAAAGCTCGACCGCGCCGAGTGGAAAGTGAACGGAACCAGCCGATCGGCTGATGGTATTGCGGATGTTGAAGCGTGTGACGTCCTCGGCCTGGACTTCAGTACGCTGTCAAAACTTCCAGAAAACGTAACGCATGTTGTGTCGTCCATTCCACCCGGCGACCAGGGCGATCCCGTCATTAACAAGCTCGGAACAGAACTCGCGAGGAGAGCAAGGCAGTTCCAATGGATAGGCTATCTTTCAACCACCGGCGTCTATGGCGATCATGCAGGCGGCTGGGTGGATGAGAAGACGGCACTCACACCCAACACTGAGCGCGGCCGAAAACGGCTTGCGGCGGAACAGGAGTGGCTGGCCCTACACCGCGCTCACGGCCTGCCTCTCCACATTTTCCGCCTGGCGGGCATCTATGGCCCGGGGCGTAATACGCTTGAGAATCTGCGGGACGGAACGGCGCGGCGCGTGATCAAGGCGGGACAAGTGTTCAGCCGCATTCATGTCGATGACATTGCGGGCGTGCTTCTCGCTTCCATGGCAAGGCCCAATCCCGGCACCGCCTATAATGTGGCCGATGATGAGCCTTGCCCGCCGCAGGATGTTGTTACCTATGGGGCGGGATTGCTTGGCATAAAGCCGCCGCCCGAAATTCCGCTCGAAGATGCAAAACTCTCGCCCATGGCACGCAGTTTCTTTGCGGATTCGAAACGCGTCAGCAACAACCGCATCAAAAGCGAACTCGGCTACAAGCTTCTCTATCCCACATACCAGGATGGGCTGAAATCTCTGCTCTAGACTGTCTTGCCGTCGGCACGATCAGCAAGGGTAAGGACCATCTCTTGTATCAGCCGCAACTGATGCGGCGCAGAGAGACGATGATCGCCACCCTTCACGAGAGTTAGCGTCATGTCGGCAGCGCGGATTGCCGACATGGTCCTGACTGCGTGGTCCGGCGGCACATCGAGGTCCTCGGTTCCCTGAAGGATGCGCACGGGCATGGGCAGGGCAAGACCATCCGGCAGGATGCAATGACGCGCTCCATCGTCAATCAGTTTCGCTGTGATGGGATAGGGCGCGCCATAGGCCGAAGGCATTTCGCAGATGCCTCTTTCCAAGAGCGCCCGCCTTGCCTCTTCGGGGAATCGTTCCCACATGAGTGCCGATGTCATGTCGGTTGCGGGCGCAATGAGCACGAGACCCGCGATCCGCCGGAAGGCTGATGGGTCCTCCTTTTCGAGCCTCTTGGCCAGCAGGAGCGTCAGCCATCCGCCCATGGAAGAGCCGATGACAATCCTCTTGTTTTTCGTGTGCGCAATGAACATGTGGATGGCTTGTTCGAGCCACAGGGTGATCGTGCCTTCGGAAAAGAGGCCATCGGACTGGCCATGACCGGAATAGTCGAAGCGCAAGCATGGCCTTCTCGTTGAGCGAGCGAGATGAGCCAGGGCCTCGCCCTTGGTTCCGGTCATTTCGGACATGAAGCCGCCGAGCCAGAAGAAGCCGCAGGGGCCGAGCTCTTCCACGCCGCCGTCCTTCAGATAGGCCAGCCGTGTTCCCAGAACCCCCGGGTCAAAGCTTGCAGCCATCATGGAATCGCCCTTCTTTTTGGGCCTGAACCTTGCTATCGAACAGGCGCTGGATTCGAAATTATAGTGAATCCGGCGTGCAACAATGGAGAATTTGAGCACTTGAGCATACCGCCGCGCCGGCCCAGCATGAGCCGCAATCAGCCTCCACCGCAAAAGGAAGAGGCCCACAAGATCAACAACAGGATCGATTCAAGGGAAGTTCGCCTCATTGCCGCCGACGGGGCGAATGTGGGCGTTGTGCCAACCCGCCAGGCGCTCACCATGGCGGAAGAGGCCGGCCTCGACCTCGTCGAGATTTCACCCGATGCGCAACCGCCGGTCGCCAAGATCCTTGATTATGGCAAGTTTAAATTCCAGGAACAGAAGCGCCTGGCGGAAGCGCGCAAGAAGCAACGCGTCATCGAGATCAAGGAAATCAAGCTCCGCCCGATGATCGATGATCACGACTTCGGCGTGAAGATGAGGGCGGCGCGGCGCTTCTTTGAGGAAGGCGACAAGGTGAAAGTTACGCTGCGCTTCCGCGGACGCGAGATGGATCACCAGGACTTGGGCTATAAGCTCCTGCTGCGGGTGAAATCCGACATGGCCGATATGGCCAAGGTGGAACTGGAGCCCAAACCGGAAGGCCGGCAAATCATCATGATCCTGACGCCCAAGGGCAAGGGAGGCTGAGGCCAAATTTCAACTCACAAAAGTGTGACAAGTTCTGTTTCATTTTATCATTGAAGCTGTGACTTCCACCACTACCTCCTGGACACGGCCGACGATTACGTGACGGCCAATGAAACAGGAGAATAAAATGAACAAGTTTATCATCACCGCTTCCGCCCTTGTGGCCCTTTCTGCGCCGGCCCTTGCCGAACGCAGCCAGGACCTGCGCGACAGCGACACCTATTTCGGCAAGTATTCGCAGAATGCAGCCGTTGCGGTTTCCGCCACTGAGAGCCAGCCCCTGGCTATCGAAGGCGATACCTGGCTCTTTGGCCACTATGGCCTGACGAAGGACCCGCAGGACGTCCGCCGCTGGGACGAGAAGAACAACTAATGCAGTGCAAGGAACGGCGGCCAAGTTATCAGCTTGGCCGCCGTATACTTTTTCCAACTGAAACTACGTAGATAGCACTTCGACTGACGATGGACGCGAGTTCGCCTTGAGCTTGTAAAGCACAGGCACGCCAGTATCGAGTTCACGCTTCAATATCTGTTCAGGCGTCATGCCTTCGATCGCCATGATGAGCGAGCGCAGGGAGTTGCCATGGGCTGCCACCAGCACGCTCTTTCCCTCAAGCACATGAGGCTGAATCATGTGAACATAATAAGGAAGTGAACGGGCGAGCGTGTCCTTGAGGCTCTCACCACCAGGTGGCGGCACATCGTAAGAGCGGCGCCAAATGTGCACCTGCTCCTCGCCCCATTTCTGGCGGGCATCATCCTTATTGAGGCCGGTGAGCTCACCATAATCGCGCTCGTTCAAGGCCTGGTCGCGCGTCTCTGGCAAGCCGGTCTGTCCCAACTCTTCAAGAATAAGTTTCAGCGTATGCTGGGCACGGGTCAGCGCCGAGGTGAAACAGATATCAAACTTCAAGCCCTTCGCCTTGAGCCGCTGACCGGCAGCGCGGGCTTCGGCAATTCCTTTTTCAGTGAGATCCGGATCCTTCCAGCCGGTGAAGAGATTCTTCAAATTCCATTCGCTCTGGCCATGACGGACCAGCACCAGCGTTCCACTCATTTCACTTCAATCCCAAAACATCGCTCATGTCGTAAAGTCCCGGCTCCTTGTCCCTGGCCCAAAGGGCGGCGCGCACGGCGCCACGCGCAAACATTTCGCGGCTCTGCGCCCTGTGGGTGAACTCAAGGCGTTCCGCATCGCTCGCGAAGATCACCGTGTGGTCGCCCACCACGGAGCCGCCGCGTAGCGTGGCAAAGCCGATATCTCCGGCCTTGCGCGCACCGGTATGACCGTCGCGCGATCGAACTGACTTTGAGGCAAGGTCAATATTCCTGCCATCCGCTACGGCCTTGCCCAGCATCAGTGCTGTGCCGGAAGGCGCGTCAATCTTGTGGCGATGGTGCATTTCGAGCACTTCGACATCAAACTCGTCACCCAATGTACTCGCAACTTTCTTGAGCAGGGCCTGCAGCAGGTTGACACCAAGGCTGAAATTGCCGCTCTTGACGATACGGGCGCGGGTTCCGGCGTTCCTGATGGCGGCGTCACCCAGTTCGTCAATGCCAGTGGTGCCGATCACATGGACTTTGCCCATGGCTGCGCTATGGCGAATGAGATCAAGGGTTGCGGCAGGAACGGTGAAATCAATGATGCCGTCGACTTCCTTGAGCACAGCTTCGGGATTGTCGCTGATCTTGATACCCAGATTGGGCACGGCAATCAGCGAACCAAAATCCATGCCCACATAGGCCGAACCCTTGGCTTCCAGCCCTCCCGCCAGCACACAGCCGGGTGTGCCGTTGACGATGCGCCCCAGTTCACGGCCCATGCGGCCGCCGGCACCTGCGATAGCGAGTTTCATCGGTGACTTACTCATAGGAAAGGCTCTATCGCCAGAGCCAGAATGGGGCAACGAAAATCATGCCACCAGAATGATGCGGATATCGTTCACATTGGTGAGCGTTGGCCCCGTCACCAGCTGATCGCCGAGCTTGGCAAAGAAAGTGTGTGCGTCGTTGTTTTCCAGCATGGCGCGAGCATCGAGACCAAGTTTCCGCGCCCGCTCCAGCGTATCGGGCGCGATCAAGGCACCTGCCACTTCGGCTGCGCCGTCAACGCCATCGGTATCGGCGGCAAGAGCATGAATGCCTGCAGCGCCATTCAGCTTGACAGCAAGTGACAGGAGAAACTCCACATTGCGCCCGCCCACGCCATTGCCTTTGAGCGTCACGGTGGTTTCGCCGCCGGAAATGATGGCACAAGGAGGCTTCGCGGGCTGGCCGAAACGACGCGTCTGTAGCGCGATGCCTGCCATGGCGATGCCGATGTCTTTTGCTTCGCCTTCTATGGCATCGCCCAAAATCAGGGGTGTAAAGCCATTCTTCTTTGCGATAGCTGCTGCTGCTTCCAAAGATTGCTGCGGCGAGGCGATCAGATGCGCGGTTGCTGCTGCAAGGCGCGGATCACCGGGTTTTGGTGTTTCATCATTGGCGGATTTCAAGCGCGTCATGACTGATGTTGGGAGGTCGAGACGATAACGTTCAACAATGGCGAGGGCATCGGCAAATGTGGTGGGGTCTGCAACCGTAGGCCCGGAACCCACAGCAGATATATCGTCTCCAGGGACATCGGAGACTACCAGCGTTTCCACTCTTGCCGGAAAGGCCGCGGCGGCAAGCCTTCCGCCCTTGATGGTGGAAAGGTGCTTTCGCACGCAGTTCATCTCGGCAATGGGTGCGCCGCAGGCGAGCAGCGCCTTGTTCACCGCGCGTTTTTCTTCTGCGATGATGCCTTGGGCAGGCAGGCTCAATAATGCTGATGCGCCGCCTGAAACCAGCGCCACAACAAGATCATCGGCGGTCAGCCCTTGCATGAGTTTGAGCATGTCGGCAGCAGCAGCGGCACCAGCCGCATCGGGTACGGGATGGGCCGCTTCGATGATCCTGATTTTCTTGCAAGGAACCGCATGGCCATAGCGGGTGACAACAAGACCTTCGAGCGGATGGGGCCAATGATCCTCGAAGGCTTTCGCCATGGCCGCGGACGCTTTTCCTGCGCCCACGACAATGGTGCGGCCCTTGGGCGGTTTCGGCATGTGGAGCGGCACTGAATGCCGCGGCAAAGCTGCCGCCACTGCAGCGTCAAACATGGCGCGCAGAAGCTCGCGTTCCGTCATGCGGCTTCCTTTTGGTGCAGCCGATTGCCGGCCACATAGGTTGCGGCAATGGCGCGATCATCTCCAAGGATGATGAGAGAGAAAAGAATATCCTCCAGCGATTGCGATAGTTCGTGGCGACTCTTCAGCACCGGCGTTGCCTCCGGATCAATCACAGCGATGTCGGCGAATTTTCCAACCGAGAGCGAACCTGTCTCATCCTCGATGTGCAGGCGCTGCGCATTGCCAATGGTTGCCATGCGGAAAAGTTCGGCAGCTGTTGGTTTGTAGCCGCCGAGCATCTGCACCTTGTAGGTTTCACCCAGTGTTGCCAGCATGGAATAACTGGTGCCGCCGCCCACATCGGTCCCCACGCCGATATGTATGGGGCGCTCCGCTTTCTGCAGATGCGTCATGGACATGAGGCCTGAACCCAGGAAGGTGTTCGAGGTGGCGCAGTGGACAACTGTCGAGCCCGTTTCGGACAGGCGCTGACATTCGCGCTCTGACAAGTGAATTCCATGGGCAAGGAGGCTGCGCTCGCTCAACAGACCGAATTGGTCATAGACGTCCGTGTAATCCTTGGCGTTCGGGAAAAGCGTCTTCACCATGGCAATCTCTCTGGCGCTCTCCGAGATATGGGTTTGTATCAATGCGCCATCCAGCGATTTCAGCAACTCGCCGGAGAGGCGCAATTGTTCCTCCGACGAAGTGACGGCAAAGCGAGGGGTGACCGCATAGCGGAGCCTGCCCTTGCTATGCCATGACTTATAGAGTTCCTCGCTCTCACGCGCACCTGTCTCCGGATCATCCTGCACTGCGGGAATCGCATTGCGGTCCATCATGGTCTTGCCGGTGATGAGCGCCATGTTGCGTCTCTCCGCAGCCGCAAAGAGCGCATCGGCACAGGCCTTGTGCACCGAGCAGAAAGTGAGGGCCGTCGTGGTGCCATGGGCAAGCAAACGGTCGAGGAAGATTTCTGCTTTCACTGCGGCATAGGCGTGATCGGAATAGCGTGCTTCCTCCGGAAAGGTGAAACGGCTCAGCCAATCGAGCAAATCCCTTCCGGGTGCGGCCAGCATCCGATATTGCGGAAAATGAATATGGGCATCGATCAGCCCCGGCATCACGAGCTTGTCGCCATAGTCATGCATGGTCGCAGACATTGCATGTGCTGGAATGGCATTCGCGGGTCCTACCCACTCAATGTGGCCGTTACCGCCAACCAAGACAGCACCCTTCGGTTCATGCAGAACCGCGCCATCTGAAGCGAAGCTGATAACCTGCCCGCGGATCACCAAAGTCATGGGCTCACCCGGTCTTCGATGCGGAAGCGGAAGATGCGGCAGACCTGCGCCAGTGCCGTCGTGAACTCCTCATCCTTGCCCTTGCCGATGCGCTCTTCGAAGCTTGCGAGGATCTGGTGCTTGGTTGCGCCCTTCACGGCGAAGATGAAGGGAATGCCAAAGCGTTTCTTGTAGGCATCGTTCAACTCTGTGAAGCGAGTAAACTCCGGCACCGTCAATGTATCGAGCCCCGCGCCCTTTTGCTCGCGGTTGGAGTCGTCTGTAAGCTTCGCGCGTGTTGCCAGATCAGGATGGGCGCGGATCAGTGCCAATTGTGCATCATGGCTGGCCTTCATTGTCACTGATGTAAATGCTTCGATCATGGCTTCGCGGCTAGCAAAGGGGCGCTTATTTGCCGCCTCAGCAGCCACCCAGGGTGAATGCTCGGCGACATCGCCGAACGCCGCAACAAAGTTCTCCGCACCCATGGCATTCACCTCGGAAAGAGACATCATGGCTGCTTTGCCAACCAAGCGCCAAGCTTGGCACGGTCATCCGGTTTCATGCCGGTCTTGTTGCCGAGTGGCATGGAGCGGCCTGCCACCGCCTGCACCATCACTTGCGTCTTGTGGCGGCGAAGGTCATCGGCATTCTCCAGCATGATGCCCTTGGGGGCGGCCTTGGTGGCCGGGTCCTTCGGGTTTGCGGCATGGCAGGCGGCACAGTGGGTCGCGGCAATCTCCACGGCCTCTGCGTCACTCACCTCTCCCTGATAGAGCACCGGCCCTCGCGGCATGGCGATGATCATGGCGAGCGCTAAAGCGCTGGCGATCACAGGAATGGTCCAGGCGATCTCGGCCTGATCATCGCCCACTTCGGTGCGCACCAGATAGTGCCTGAGCGCCGCGCCTCCCACCACGATGAGGCAGATCAAGAGCCAGCTTTGCGGATGCTCGGTCAAGAAGGCATAGTGGTTCGAGACCATCATCACCAACACAGGCAGCGTCAGGTAGGTGTTGTGCAGCGAGCGCTGCTTTCCTTCCGCGCCATAGCGGGGATCGGGCGTTTCGCCCACGATGAGGCTTGCCACGATCTTGCGCTGGTTGGGGATGATCACGAGAAAGACATTGGCAGCCATCAGTGTGCCGATAAACACGCCCATATGGATGAAGGCGCCACGGCCTGAATAGACATGGGTGAAGCCATAGGCCGCCGCAACGATCATTACGAGAACACAGAGCAGCAGGATGAGTGAGTGGTTGATCGCAAGGCGGCGGCAAAGCTGGTCATAGATGATCCAGCCCGCGACGATGGTGCCCAGCGAAATCGCAATGGCCTGCCAGGGCGTGAGCACCATGACTTCCGGATTGATCAGGAAGCTTTCGGCGTTCACATAATACTGAACCACCAGCAGCAGGAAGCCCGTCACCCAGGTGAGATAAGCCTCCCATTTGAACCAGGTCAGGTGATCGGGAAGCGAAGGTGGGGCGGAGACATATTTCTGCACCTGATAGAAGCCGCCGCCATGGACCTCCCAGGCCTCGCCATAAACACCCGGCGGCAGCCCCTCGCGCGGACGCAAGGAGAAATCGAGAGCAACGAAATAGAAAGACGTGCCGATCCAGGCGATGCCTGCGATCATGTGACCCCAGCGCAGGATGAGGTTCAGCCAGTCCAACACATAGGGATCAATCGCCATTCACGCCCACATGAAAATGCCGGGCGTGACGCTAACACGCCCGGCGCGGTGTTGTCTTGTGTGGGCCTATTGCGGCAGCTGGTCGTCAATGCCTTTGACGTACCAGTTCATGCCGAGGATCATGCCGTCATCAACTGCGTCCACCACGCTGCCATCCTGCTTGGTGATCTTGCCGCCAAAGGGCGTGAGCTTTCCGGTCTTGATGGCTTCGGCCGTTTCGGCCGCCATCTTGGCTACGTCTTCCGGCATGTTGGTATAGGCCGCCATGGAAACCGTGCCTTCTGCCATGCCATCCCAGCTCTGCTGGCTCTTCCAGGTGCCGTTCAACACATCGTTGACGCGGCGCACATAATAGGGCGCCCAGTTATCGACGATGGCTGTCAGCTGCGCCTTGGGCGCAAACTTGATCTGGTCCGAGGCCTGGCCGAAACCAAGCGCGCCGGCGGCTTCCGCCTGCTGCAGAGGTGCAGCGGAATCTGTATGCTGCACGGTGATGTCTGCGCCTTGCGAGAGCAGAACCTTGGCGGCATCGGCTTCCTTGGCGGGATCAAACCAGGTGTTCACCCAAACGATCTTGACCTTGAAGTCTGGGTTTACGCTTTGGGCACCCAGCATGAAGGAGTTGATGCCCGCCACCACTTCCGGAATGGGGAAAGAGACGATGTAGCCGGCAACGCCGGTCTTCGACATCTTGGCAGCAATCTGGCCGATGACATAGCGGCCTTCATGGAACTTGGCATTGTAAGTGGTGACGTTGTCAGCGGTCTTGTATCCGGTGGCGTGCTCGAACTTCACGTCGGGGAACTTGGCGGCAACTTTCAGCACTGGATCCATGTAGCCGAAGGAGGTGGCGAAGATGATATTGCAGCCTTCGCGGGCGAAGCGTTCGAAGGTCTTTTCAGAATCTGCTTCGGTGACATTCTCGGCATAGGCTGTCTCGACCTTGTCGCCCAGCTCCTTCTTCACGGCCTCGAGGCCCTGGTGGTGCTGGTAAGACCAGCCATAGTCGCCGATCGGGCCCACATAGACCCAGCAGGCCTTGACGTCAGCCGCATTCGCTGCGCCCGCCGCTCCCAGCATCATGGCGGCTGCCGCCACCGTCATCAGAAATTTCTTCATCATGTTGCTCCCTGTTTTTCTCAACGAAAACTTCAACGGTCCGGCACGAAGGCCTGTCCCAGGTTGGCTG
Source organism: Hyphomicrobiales bacterium (assembly GCA_020029455.1). GTDB lineage: Bacteria > Pseudomonadota > Alphaproteobacteria > Rhizobiales > Aestuariivirgaceae > Aestuariivirga. The sequence continues at coordinate 14,641 of JAIBJH010000005.1, read as the reverse complement.
GCGTGTTGCGACGCGTCAAAGCCTTGTTCCCGGAGATGACCACCAGTGCGAGGATGGTGCCAAGATAGGGCAGACTGGAGAGAAATTGCGAGGGGATTCCTACGCCCGCTGCCTGTAAAACGAAGGAAAGTATGGAAATCGTGCCGAAGAGATAGGCACCTGCCAGAACCCTGAGCGGCAGCCAGGAGGCGAAAACCACCAGTGCCAGGGCAATCCAGCCACGGCCCGCCGACATGTTCTCCACCCATTGGGGGGTATAGAAAAGCGAGAGATAGCCGCCGCCCAGGCCCGCCATGGCGCCGCCAAAAAGGACGGCGAGATAGCGCACTCCCACTACATTATAGCCCAGCGCATGGGCGGAGGCGTGGCTCACGCCAACGGCCCTGACGATAAGGCCTCCTTTGCTGCGGAAGAGAAACCAGCTCACGGCTGCGACCATGGCAAAGGAGAATGGCACCAGCGGATCGATACCCGCCCAGGAGGGCAGCTTGATGCCGGGCTGGCCGACAAAGCTTTCGCCTATCAAAGCAGAAAGACCAAGGCCCAGAAGGGTGAGGGCCAAGCCCGTCGCCACCTGGTTGGCCAGCAAGGTGAGCGTGAGAAAGCCAAAGAGCAGCGCCATGGCCATGCCGGCGAGGATTGCCGTCACCACGCCAACAAAAGGATTGCCGGAGAGCGCCGCACCGGCAAAGCCCGCCACCGCGCCCATGATCATCATGCCTTCAACGCCGAGGTTCAAAACACCGGCGCGTTCGGTCACGGTTTCCCCCAGCGCCGCAAGAAGAAGCGGTGTTGCCGCAGTCATGATAATTGAGACAAGGGTGAGCAGCAGATCCATGACATCAAGCCTTCTGCAACACGGGTGAAGACGTCACGATGCGGTAGTTGATCAGTGTGTCGCAGGCGAGAATGTAGAACAGCAGGATGCCCTGGATGACGCGGGTGATCTTGTCGGGGATCTGCAGAGCCGTCTGTACCGCTTCGCCGCCGATATAGGAAAGCGCGAGCAGCAGGCCTGCAAAGATCACGCCAATGGGATTGAGACGTCCAAGGAAGGCCACGATGATGGCGGCAAAGCCGTAGCCGGGTGAAATCTGCGGCTGCAATTGTCCGACCACGGAGGAAATCTCGAAGGCTCCGGCAAGCCCGGCAAGCCCGCCAGCGAGCAGGAAGCAGAACATCACCGTGCTCTTTTCAGAGAAACCGGCAAAGCGCGCAGCGCGCGGTGACTGGCCAGTGACGGCAATCTCGAAGCCTTTCAGCGTGCGGCTCATGACGAGACCCAGGGCCAGTGCGATCAGCACTGTAATGACGACGCCTGCATGAATGCCGCTGGTGAGATAGGGCAGCGTCTGCCAGCCAGAGAAACTTACCGTCTTGGGAAAGTTGAAGCCTTGAGGATCGCGCCACGGCCCGCGCACCAGATAGTCCAGCAACAATTGCACCACATAGACCAGCATCAGCGAGGTGAGGATTTCATTGGCGTTGAAACGGTTGCGCAAGATGGCGGGAATGGAGGCCCAGAGCATGCCGCCAATGACGCCGAGAATGATCATGGCCAGAAGCGCCAGCGGCGATTGCCATTGCGGAAAAAGCACCGGAACCGAACCAGCCAGTATGGCGCCTGCGGTGAGTTGCCCCTCGGCACCGATGTTCCAGACATTAGCGCGATAGGCGACGGAAAGACCTGCTCCGATGAGGATCAGGGGTGAGGCCTTCACTAATGTCTGCTCGATGGACCACAGGGCCGTCAGCGGTTCGATGAAATAGACGTAGAGCGCTGCAAATGGATTGTTGCCGCGCAACGTGAAAATGATGGCCGCCGTGACGATTGTTAGCGCAAAGGCAATGAAGGGCGAAGCAATCGCCATCGCGTTTGAGCGTTCCGGGCGTTTCTCAAGCCGCATGGGTGTGGACCTCGTGTTCACCGGCCATCAAGAGGCCGATCTTCTCAGCGGTCATTTGCGAAGCCGGGAATGCTTCCGACATCTGCCCGCGTGAGATCACGGCAATGCGGTCGGCGATCTCGAAAATCTCGTCGAGGTCCTGGCTGATCACCAGCACGGCGGAACCCTTGCGCGACAGGTCAACCAATGCCTGGCGTATAGTTGCCGCCGCACCGGCATCAACGCCCCAAGTGGGCTGGTTCACCACGAGGATGCCGGGCTTTCTATCGAGCTCGCGGCCCACCACGAATTTCTGAAGGTTTCCTCCCGAAAGCGCACGCGCCTCCGGATCGGGCTTTCCCTTTCGCACGTCGAAATCCTTGATCACGCGCTCACTCACATTGGCCGCGCCATTCTTTTGCAAGAACCCGGATTTTACAACGTCGGTGTCGGAGGCATGGCGCGTCAGGACGATATTGTCGGACAGTTTGAAACCTGGCACGGCGCCGTGACCCAGGCGTTCTTCGGGCACGAAGGCCCCGCCCAGCCTGCGACGGGCGCTCACCCCTTCATTGCCGCTGGGTTTTCCATCCATCACCAGCATGCCAGCCTTTGTGTGCCGTTCTCCGGAAATGGCGTCGAAAAGTTCGCCCTGGCCGTTGCCTGCAACACCGGCAATCGCCACTACTTCGCCCGCTTTCACATCAAGCGAGATGTTCTTCAATTCTACGGCAAAGGGGCCATCGGCATGAAGGCTCAGAGCATCAAGCTTGAGGCGCACCTTGCCATCTGTCACCTTGCGCGGCGTGTGGACCACATGAATGTCGCCGCCTACCATGAGCTTGGCAAGGCTTGCGGCGGTTTCCTTAGTGGGGTCCACATGGGCCACCACCTTGCCATGGCGGAGAATGGTGGCGGAGTGGCAGAGGCGTTTCACCTCTTCCAGGCGATGACTGATATAGATGACGGCGCAGCCCTCACCTGCAAGCCGCGCCAGCACCTTGAAAAGCTGGTCTGCTTCCTGCGGCGTCAGCACCGCTGTTGGCTCATCCATGATGAGGAGCTTGGGCTCCTGCAGGAGGCAGCGGACGATTTCGATCCGTTGACGCTCGCCCACCGAAAGATCGGCCACCGTCGCCGTGGGTTCCAGCGGCAGGCCATAGTCTTTCGAGACGCGGGCGATCTTCTCGGAGAGAACACCGAGGTCGAAGGGGCCGGGCATGGCCAGCGCGATATTCTCGGCAACCGTCAGCGCCTCGAATAATGAGAAATGCTGGAACACCATGCCGATGCCGAGCTTCCTTGCCGCCGCCGGATTGGGCACCACAATTTTCTCGCCCATCCAGCGGAACTCGCCGGCGGTGGGCTGCAGAGCGCCATAGATCATCTTGACGAGAGTCGATTTGCCGGCTCCGTTCTCGCCGAGGAAGGCGTGGATTTCGCCGGGCTTTACCTTCAACGTCACATCGTCATTGGCACGCAGCGTGCCGAAGACCTTGACGATGTTGAGCGCCTCAAGAAGATACTCACCCTTGGCCTTCATCCGTCCCCTCCAGCCCTGAGCGGACGCGCCGCCGATGCGGTGGCCGACAAGGCTTCATGCAGGACGAGGCACTGCGCCGCCGTTGCCGCGGCAATTGCTGCCGGTTCTTTCGAGGCAATCCCACCAATCCCGATGGGACAGATGAGCCCTTGAATGCGGTTCTCGTCAACCCCCGCCTCCGCCAAGCGCTTTTCGAAACGGGCGCGCTTGGTGGCGCTGCCGATCAATCCTACATGGGCAATGTTGGGATTGCGAAGGGCTGCATCGGTGATGGCAAGGTCAAGAGCGTGGGAGTGACTCATCACAAGAACGAGGCTTCCTTCCGGGGCATCGCCCAGAACACTCTCAGGCATTTCGGGTGAGAGCAGTGTCACATTTTCGGGAACGAAGCGCAGGAAGGCGTTGGGACGGGGATCAATCCACTGGACATCAAAAGGCAGAGGCGCCAGTGCCATCACCAGCGCGCGGCCCACATGGCCCGCCCCAAAGAGATAGAGTTTTCGCCGGTGATCAAAGGCGCCTTTGCTTTCGCGCTCTGCCAATTCTTTTACTCGCGGCAGCGACGAGGCGTCGAATATTTCCGTCAACAATGTCACGCGCCCGCCGCAGCACTGGCCAAGATCGGGGCCAAGTGAATATCGCGCGGAAGACTTAGCTGTGGGTCGGCCCAGCGCTTTCTGTGCTGCAGCCATGGCCTTCCATTCCAATGTGCCGCCACCGATGGTGCCGTGAAAACCTTCAGGCGTTACAATCATGCACGCACCTTCCTCGCGGGGGCTTGAGCCATCCACGCACGCAACCGTCACCATCACGGCGGTGCCGTACTTTTCGACGCTTTTCAAAATGGTGGACCAGGTTTTCATGGCTGCATGCCCTGAACGGCCTTGAGGATCGCTTCTGGCGTTGCCGGCGCATCGAGCTTCGGGATGCGCCCTGGTTTCAGGCTCGCCACTGCATTGAAGATCGCTGCCCAGACGGAAATCCCCAGCATCAGCGGCGGCTCTCCAACTGCCTTGGAACGGTAGATGGTGTTCTCGCGGTTGCCTTTGGATTCATAGAGAACGACGTAAAAATCCTCAGGCACATCGGAGGCACAAGGAATCTTGTAGGTCGAGGGCGCATGGGTGAGGAACCGGCCCTCCTTGTCGAAGACAAGTTCTTCGGTGGTGAGCCAGCCCATGCCCTGCACGAAAGCGCCTTCAATCTGGCCAAGATCAATGGCCGGATTGAGCGATGATCCCACATCATGGAGGATGTCGACACGGTCCACCTTCATCTCGCCTGTCCAGGTATCGATGGTCACTTCCGCGCAGGCTGCGCCATAAGCGAAATAGAGGAAGGGCCTGCCCTTGGCGTTGGCGCGGTCCCAATGCACTTTTGGCGTGGCATAGAAGCCAGTTGAAGATAGCGAGACGCGGGCGAGATGGCATTTCTTGGCAAGCTCGGCAAAGGTGATGCTTTCGTTGCCGATGATCACGTTGCCGCCTTCAAAGCGGATACGCGATTTCGGCTTCTTCCATTCCTTGGCGGCAAAGTCGACCATGCGCTGTTTGATTGTGGCTGCCGCCTGCTTTGCCGCCATGCCGTTCAAATCGGAGCCGGACGAGGCTGCGGTCGGCGAAGTGTTTGGCACCTTGCCTGTGGTGGTGGCGGTGATCCGCACCATATCGGCGCCGATGCCGAATTCCTGGGCCACGACCTGCGCCACCTTGATGTAGAGGCCCTGGCCCATTTCCGTGCCGCCATGATTCAGGTGAACGGAACCGTCGGTATAGACATGAACCAGCGCGCCCGCCTGATTGAGATGAGTGAGCGTGAAAGAGATGCCGAATTTCACCGGCGTCAACGCCAGCCCTTTCTTGAGGATCGTGTTCCTCGCGTTGAATAGCTCCACGGCCTTGCGGCGTTTGCGATAATCTGAGGAGGCTTCCAGCGTCCTGATCACCTCGGATGCGATGTTATCTTCTACCTTCATGCCATAGGGCGTCACATCGCGGCCCTTCGCATAGAGATTGCGCTTTCGTACATCGAGGGCGTCCATTTTGCGCTCGATGGCGATGGCCTCCATCATGCGTTCGGCGAACAGCATGCCTTGCGGCCCACCGAAGCCGCGGAAGGCGGTGTTCGACACCGTGTTGGTAAAGAGCCGGCGTGAGGCGATGTTCACCACCGGATAGAAATAGGCATTGTCGGCGTGAAAGAGCGTGCGGTCATTGACGCCAAGGCTCAAATCCGCCGAACAGCCGCAGCGCGAAAGGAATTCTACGTCGACCGCCTTGAGCCTTCCGGTCCGGTCAAAGCCTGCCTCATAGTTGACGCGGAAGTCATGGCGCTTGCCGGTCATGATCATGTCGTCGTCACGGTCGAGGCGGCATTTGGCGGGCCTTCCCGTCACGTGGGCGGCCAGCGCCGCAAGCGCCGCCCATTGCGCCGCCTGGCTTTCCTTGCCACCAAAGCCTCCGCCCATGCGGCGGCACTCGCAGGTGATCTTGGCATTGGCAACTTTCAGCATCTTGGCGATGATGTGCTGCACCTCCGTCGGGTGCTGCGTCGAGGACAGCACCAGCAGGCAGTCGCCCTCTTCCGGATAGGCGGCGGCTACCTGGCCTTCGAGATAGAAATGCTCCTGTCCGCCGATGAAGAATGATTCCTTGAGTTTGTATTTCGCTACCTTCAGCGCCTTTGCTGCATCGCCCCGGCCATAGCCGTAAGATGGCAGCACATCCTCCGTCTGCATGGCGAGCGCATCATCGACCGTAACGGCAGGAGGCGCTGCCGCCACTTCGATCTTTGCGAGCCGCGCAGCCCTTCGCGCCGCCTCGCGGGTTTCGGCGACGACAGCAAAAACAACCTGGCCATGGAAGATGATCTCGCCGTCGGCGAGGATCGGATCGCCGCCAATTGAGGGGCTTGCATCGTTGAGACCCGGAATGTCGCTGGCGGTCAGCACCGCAACAACGCCGGGAAAAGTTTTCACGGCCGAAAGATCGACGGACCTGATCCTGCCTTTCGCGCCTTCCCTGGCATAGCCCGGCGCCACATGGACCAAATCTTCCGGCTCGCGGAGGTCATCGATATAGGGCGCTGCGCCTCGCACATGGAGCACGGCACTGTCATGGGCAAGCGCCTGGCCCACGTCTCCTGCAAATTGCTTTTGAGCTTTCGCGGCCATCAGGCGGCCTTTCCGCGCGTGCCAACCACGCGCGTTTCACCGCGCACAGTGCCGGCAATTTCCGTGAGCGCCTTGCGCAGGAGCGCTTTTGCCACATCAAGGCGATAAGAGGCCGTGGCCCGCATGTCAGAGATGGGCGCGAAGTCCTGGCCGATGGCGGCGATGGCTTCGCTCCAGCTTTCCGGGCGGTCGAGATCGATCGCCATCGCAGCCGCCTCCGCATGGGAAGCGCATTTGGGCGTTGCCGCCATGCCGCCAAAGGCGATGCACGCTTCGGTGACATAGCGGCCATCGGTTGCGAATTTGAAAGCGCCCATGACGGCGGAGATGTCCTGGTCGAAACGCTTCGAGATCTTGTAGGCGCGGAAATGTTCATTGCCCTTGAGGCGCGGTACATCGATGCGCCAGACAAGTTCGCCGGGCAGACGGTCCTGCTTGCCATAGGCAATGAAAAAATCCTCGAGCGGCAGCACACGTTCATCGTCGCGCTGGCGCAGTGTGATGGTGGCGCCGAGCGCGATGAGAACGGGTGGCGTGTCACCGATGGGCGAGCCGTTGGCGATATTGCCGCCGATGGTGCCGGAGCTCCTCACCTGCTTGGAGCCGATGCGGCGCAACACTTCGCCCACATCTGGGTCGATGGCGGCAAGAGCTTCTTCCGCCTCGGCGTAAGTTGCGGCCGCGCCGATGCTCAGTCCTTCCGGCGTTGCACTGATCTCGTGCAGTTCAGTGACGCTGCCCACATGGATCACTTTGCTGATGTCGCGCATCTGCTTGGTGATCCAGAGTCCCACATCGGTGGCACCAGCGACGATCACTGCATCGGGATGATCGTCGGCAAGGCGTGCCAAGGTATCAGGCTTGCGCGGCACGGCGATGAAGCCATCGCTGTTGCCGACGAAGACATCGCCGCCCATGGCGATACGTCCCAGCTTTTCAAGTGTGTCGGAAGTGGCCAGAACCCAGCGGTCCAGCGGTTTGCCCGTGCAGGATTTCTCCGCTGCATCGATAATGGGGCGGTAGCCGGTGCAGCGGCAGAGATTGCCGGCGAGGTGGTCATTGATTTCGGCGCGGCTGGGTTTCCTGCCCTGGTGATAAAGCGTAAAGAGCGACATCACGAAACCCGGCGTACAGAAACCGCATTGCGAGCCGTGCAGTTCCACCATGGCCTGTTGAACAGGATGCAGCGTCCCGCCATGGGCCAGATCATCGACGGTCACCAGTTCTTTGCCATGCAGGTGGCCCATCAGAAGAATGCAGGCATTGGCTGGTTCGTAGACAAGCCTGCCATCGCGGATGGAGCCAATCGCCACGGTGCAAGCGCCGCAGTCGCCCTCATTGCAGCCTTCCTTGGTGCCGCGGGATTTCTCTTCGAGCCGGAGATAGTCGAGAACGGTGCGCATGGGTGCGACATCGCCGTATTCCACGATCTGGCCGCGGCGCAGGAAGCGAATGGCGTTGGCGGGCATGGCTTTCAGCTTCCCCGGTAGGTGGAATAACCGAAAGGCGAAAGCAGCAGCGGCACGTGATAGTGCTGGCCCGCATCAGCGATGCCAAAGCGGATAGGGATCACATCAAGGAACGGCGGTTCCGTCGCCTTGAGGCCCTGCTTCTTGAGGTAGCTCCCAGCAAAGAACAGCAGCTCATAGGTGCCTGCGGCGAAGTCCTTGCCTTGTAGCAATGGGGCATCGCTGCGGCCATCATTGTTGGTCGTAACTGTTCTCAACAATGTGCGCGATGCGCTGAGCGACCACAATTCGATTTTTAGTCCGGCGGCGGGCCTTCCCGCAGACGTATCCAAAACATGGGTGGTGAGTCGCCCTTCGCCGGCCACTTTTTTCTCCCTCTTGTTCTTGAGGCTAGCTCAGAAGAGCGGGAAGTGGAACACCCGGCTCAGGGTGTTATGCGCAGGGATTTGTCGCCGTCGAGCCAGTTTTCTTCCAGGTTCTTGCCCGGTCCCTTGCGGTCGACAACAAGGAAGCGGCTATCGCGGTCAAATACCAGCAATGGATGGTGCCACGCTCCCTTGTGGTAATTGATGCCTTGCCGGCCAATGGCACGAAAGATGCGGTAACTCGTCACATCCTTGGGATCGGTGCAGACGGCAATCAGCCAGTCGCGCTCCTGCAGGGAAACGAAAAACTGGCTGCCCAGCGGATGGCGCTCCATCACCTGCAGGGCAATTGGCATGGGCCGCGGATTTGCAACGATGATGCTGACATTGGTGGTGCCGCCGTCATCGCTCACATCGACAATGGCGAGATCGTTGAAGCGCTCGGCAAAACCCTGATTGATGGGAAAGGATGCCCTGCCTTCCATTTCGATGACATCACCGAAGGGCGCGAAGGCGGCCTTGGTCAGCGGTTCTGCGGCAAGTTCGATCACGGCAATGTCAGCTTGGGATGGCGGTTCACATCTTTGTAGAGGAGATAGCGGAAGCGGCCGGGGCCTCCGGCATAGCAAGCTTGGGGACAAAAAGCGCGGAGCCACATGAAGTCGCCCGCCTCCACTTCAACCCAGTCGCCGTTCAGGCGATAGACGGCCTTGCCTTCCAGCACATAGAGCCCGTGCTCCATCACATGGGTTTCTGCAAAGGGGATAACGCCGCCCGGCTCGAAATTGACGATGGTGACATGCATGTCATGGGCCATGTCGGCGGGATCGACGAAGCGCGTGGTTGACCAGACGCCATTGGTGTCCGGCATGGCGATGGGCTTCACATCCCGCTCATTAATGACAAAGGACTTGGGCGCGGCAAGGCCCGGCACTGGTTCATAGGATTTCCTAATCCAGTGGAAGCACGCCGCTTCAGCATTGCTATTGCTGACGGCCCATTTCGCGCCAGGAGGAATGTAAGCGTAGCTTCCGGGTTGCATGTCGTGGCGCTTGCCATCAACTGTCAGCGTGAAGCGGCCCTCGACGGTGAAGAGCGCGGCTTCTGCTTTCGCGTCGGGCTCAGGAGCATCGCTGCCGCCGCCTTGCGAGACTTCCATGATGTATTGGGCAAAGGTTTCGGCAAAGCCGGTTATGGGCCGCGCCAGAATCCAGGCGCGTGTTTTGTTCCATCCCGGAAAATAGCTGGTGACGATGTCACGCATCACACCTTTTGGAATCACGGCATAGGAAGTGGTGAAGATGGCACGGCCGGTGAGCAAATCCGTTTGCGGCGGCAGGCCGCCATGGGGCGCGTAGTATTTCGGGTCCGTCATTTGTAGTCTTTCATCCAGCCAAGCCCTTCGGCGGTTGCAGCCTTCGGCCTGTATTCGCAGCCGACCCAACCTTGATAGCCCAGCCGATCGATTTCAGCCAAGAGATAGGGAAAGTTCAGTTCGCCAGTACCCGGTTCGTGGCGGCCCGGATTGTCGGCGATCTGAATATGGCCGATGCGGGGCATCAGTCTTTTGAGCGTTACGGCGATCTCTCCTTCCATGCGCTGCATGTGATAGATGTCGTATTGCAGCTTGAGGTTCGGATGATTGACGGCGTCAAGCACCGCGATCCCTTCATTCGAGCGGTTGATGAGATAGCCCGGCATGTCAAAGCGGTTGATGGGCTCCAGTAGCAAGAGGATGCCCTCCCGCGAGAGCTGTTCTGCCGCATGGCGCAGGTTTGCAATCAATATCCCCAAGGCGAGCTCGCGTGATGTCCCCACGAGGGGGATTCCGGCAAGGCAGTTTACGGTCCGGCACGATAGTGCCTTTGCATAGTGGACCGCCTTTTCGACACTGCGCCTGAAATCCTCCTCCCGGCCGGGAAGACCGGCAAGGCCACGCTCACCGTTGTCAAAATTTCCCAACGGCAGATTGAACAGTGCCTGTGTCAGGCCATTGTCCTTCAGCCGTGATGCGATTTCCTGCGGTGGGTGATCGTAAGGAGAAATGTACTCAACCGCCTTGAAGCCGCAGCGTGCAGCCGCTTCAAAGCGATCCAGAAATGCAAGTTCCTGAAAGAGAAAGGAGAGGTTGGCGCTGAAGCGCGGCATCTCATTCAGGAACTGTAATGGCCGACGGGTCCCTGCCCTTCTCGATCAAGTAGAAACCGTTGGCCGCCACTTGAGCCCACGGTCCCGCCTCGCCATGGGGCCAGGTGATGCGCACTTCCGCCTTGTCGGAGGGGCCAAGGCCGAAATGCCAGAAACCCAATTGCCCGCTGACATGGCCGCCGCCGGATATGGCTTCACGGGCCATCACCCTGCCGTCGACCTTGACCTCGATCCAGGCGCCGATGGCATCACGGTTTGCGCCCTCTTCACGCAGCGCGAACTCTATCCAGTTGCCGGCATCGGTGGAGACATTGCGGAAAACCTCGACGTTCTCCCAGCGGTTCACGACCATGGCATCAACAAGACCATCGAGGTTGAAGTCCATCAGGGCCGCGCCACGCGAGATCTTTGAGGTACCAATTCCCGATGTGCCGCCGGCCTCGACGAATTTTCCGTCTTCACCCTGCATGAGCATGTTCTTGGGATCATGCATGGCGAAGTCCGGCATTTCGGCCACATTGCCCTTGGCGATGAAGATGTCGGCAAGGCCGTCATTGTTCACGTCCTCAATCGCCGTATGCCAGCCGGTCGAAGGTCTCAGGTCATCACCCATATAGGGCCGATGCGCCGTGACGCCGCGCTTGAAGGCCACATCCACATAGCCGGGCTTCTCTGGCTTCGCATCCTTCGGCACTTCTTCCAAAGCCTGCAGCTTGTTGTCGGCCATTGAGGAGAGCACATAGTCGGGATAGCCGTCGCTGTTGAGATCGTAGTCGGCGATGCCCATGCCCCAGATGCGCAGATATCTCCAGCCTTCCTTGTCGGTGTAGCGGACCGGTTCCTTGCCTGGCTCCACTTTCCACAATTGCTCCTGGCCGCCTTCATAATATTCGCGGTCGTTGGACATGCGTAAGGACGGCGTGCCGGAGCGGTTCCAGTCGGTGAAGAGAATGGAAAGCGGGCAATAGGAGGGTTTCAACGCCAGCGGCTTGGCAAAGGACTTCTCGCCACCGTTGGGGCGGTGCAGCCAATTGTCGGTGCAGGAGCCCCAGGGATCATCCTCGCGGGCACGGTCCACATAGTTGCCGATGGCAATCGTCGGGAAGTTCGCACCCTTCTCCCAAGTGGCGGCATAGGCGGTGGACCAGGCATCTCCGCCGTCGAAGTTCCACTGCTCATTGGCGCGTGAGAACTTGCAATTGCCCTCGCCTTTCATCACTACATTCTCGCCGACGCGCAGGATCACCAGATCCATCTTGCCGTCAGTATCGATGTCGATGGGATAGGCGCCGGTAGCGCTAGCCAGTTCCGCACCGCTTTCGTGCTTTTCAAAGCGCAGCGCGCCATCCTTTTTGCTGCGGTTCACATAGAACTGCGAGGCGCCTTCGCCGCCTGCCAGGAAGACGTCGGGTTTGAAGTCATCGTTGCAGTCAAAGGCGGCAACACCGCCGCCAACCGTGAACAGGTATTCGCCGGAATATTTGTGGGTGATGCCTGCGGCATCGGGTTCAAGGGAGAACTTCACGGTGGGTTCGGCCGCAAACGCTGTGCTGCCAAGAAGCATTGAAGTGAGAAAAAACGAAACGTGACGCATGGGATTACACTCTCGTCTTGAGGTTTGCTGCATAAGTGCCGACACAGCGGCCTTGCTCAAGGCCGTGGTCAATGGCGGCGCGGTAGTGGATGCCGCCATAGAGGCGCGAGATGCCCGCTTCATTGGCGGCCTCCCAGAAATTCTTGAAACTCCGCGAGGGAAGGCCATCGCGGGCATGGGTTGCGTCTTCAAAGGCGATATTGTCGCCCAGAAGCGTGGTCAAAGTGGCAGCCGCAGCGCCAGACTGGGTGGAGTGTCCGGAAGGATATTCCGGGAAGGGCGGCGTGATGAGCGGGGAGTTCCACTTGGGATCGATCACCCGCTTGATGTAGGTCACGGGACGCAGGAGATCGACTTCAAACTTCACGCGCCAGCAGGCGATGAAGCCATCGGCCACGGCGACGCTAACGCGCAGCAGCATGTCAGCGCATTCTTCCACCGTCATGTTGCGTTGCTTGGCCACCTGCATAGCGATGGAAATCCAATGGCCGGGAGGCGTTGGCGAAAGCATGGGATCATCGGACCAGAAGCGGGCAATGGCGCGCTGCTCGGGCGTCAAGTTCTTTACCGTGTCATAGACTTCAAGGGCTTCCTTGTAGAAAGGACTGTCCTTTTCTTCGCTGTAGGCGGGCGGCCCTTTGATGGGGCAGGCCCCGCCATCGGGCATGGCGAAGGTGCGGTTGTTGCCCCAGTTGGGAAGAAGCGGGGCTTGCTGCAGGCCAATGGTGGAGGTCGGCACCCAGTGGGCTTTGCCTTCCTTGGGCTTGTAGCTCATGGGGAAGCCCATATTCTCGATGACGGCCCCGCCATCGCCATCGGACCATTCGAGGATGCGGGTAGCGACTGAGCGGCCGAAGTCCTCGCTTCGTGCCGCCACATCATCGCTCACCGAACCCGCAAGATCGGCTGAAACTTTCCGCACCGTGGATTTGAGGGCGCGTTGCCCCGAAGGGCCGGTGCGCACAAAGAAACTGCTGACCGAGGCTTCAAGAGCGCCGTGTAGCGCATGAGCGAGATCAAGGCCCTGAGGCTTTTCCTTGTAGGGCGGCTCCTTCAAGCCATTGAGCTGGCCTGCCAGCGATTGCCAGCCTGGCGAGATGGCAGCCATCGTTTCATAAACGGCGGTTGCCATGTAGGCGAAGGCGCGCGAGGCCACGGGCGGGGAATAGATGGGCGTGTGCCGCACCAGCAGCAGCACCAGCTTGTACCAACGCTCCAGTACTTCCGCCGCGGCAGGAGGTGCCGCCATTGCTGTGCGTGGAACGGCAAGCGCCGCCGCCGTTCCTGATAGAAGGGTAAAAAGATCACGTCTGTTCACGGGTCACACTCACTCTGCTGCAACTTGTCCTCGTTCACTTCTGGTGCTGCCGATGGCCGACATACCGCCATCGACGGCGCGCAACAATGCCGCCGTGGTGCCGCGCAGGATGAGGTCGGTTTCAACCGGAATGACCTCGATTGCCACGCCACGGCGCAGTTCCTCGACAACACTTTCTTCTACGGCCCGGCGCATGGCGGGCTCGATCAGCTCCTTGGCCCAAAGTCCGGGACCAGCCACAACGATGCGATCCGGATTCAAGAGTGCAATCACCCGGCCAATGCCAAAGCCCAAGGCTTCGCCTGCCTTGTCGAAGGCGGCAAGCGCCTGCCGGTCGCCCGCGTTGGCCCTGGCGAGTACAGCCTCCATCTCTGCCGGGTCGACGCTTGAATGGGGCGCTTCATTGTCGCTGCCGCCGGAGGCAGTGCGCAGAATTCCATAATCCGCCGCATAGGCTTCGATGCAGCCGCGCTTGCCGCAGCGGCAGAGCGCGCCATGGGGCACATGGTTCATGTGGCCGAACTCGGAAGCGCCGCCGCTTGAGCCGTGATAGACCTTGCCGTCGATGATGAGGCCCATGCCGACGCCATAGCCGGTGAAGATCGTCGCCAGGGTCTTGTTGCGCGCGGTTGCTTCGGAGGCGAGGAAACCTTCCGCCATCATGTTGGCATCGTTGGCGACAAAGCAGGGAATGCCAAGTTCGCGTTCCAGCACATCGCCCAGCGGAACATCGCGCGCGGCAAAGGCGGGGGACCAGACAATGGAGCCTTCACGGATGTCGGCCACACCCTGGATAGCAATGCCGATCCGCATGATGTCCTTCGGCTCAAGACCGGCAGCGGAGAGAAATGTTATGATGGCGGCGGCCGTCTGCTTGGCGAAGGCTTGCGGTTCAGCATCATAACTTGGCGTGTGGAGGCGTTCTGACTTCAACACGGTTCCGGAATAGTCGGCGAGCGTCAGCACGGTGGTGTCGATGGAAATGTTGGCGGCGAGCACATGGGCTGCCTTGGCGCGCAATCCAAGTTGCGTGGTGGGGCGGCCGCGCTTGCCATTGGCCGGGAGGACGAGCGGGCTTTCCAGTTCTTCGATGATCCGCTCGGTGATGAGTTGGGCGGAAATGGCGGTGATGGTGGCGGGCGAGAG